>CAXTCT010000092.1:0-7582 GCA_964242565.1 uncultured Acetobacteraceae bacterium
GACAGGAGCCGACATCCTGCTCGACCGCTGGACGCAATCCGGCGGCATCTCGCCCTCGATGGCGGGAGCCATGCGCGCCGTGCTGGGCCTGATCGCGGCCGGCCGGGGCCGAGCGGATGGCGCGGCGCCAGGACATCCACTCGAGCTATGGCTCTCGCTGCATGCCGGGCTGCTTCGCCTCGGGCAGATCCCGCTCCTGCAGCTTCCTTCGCCCTTTCCAACGGAGGCCTCCGGGCCGATGATGCCGCTACCATGAGTGTGATCGCTTCATCCTGGTTGAGGATGGCTTCCAACCCCCATGTTGCATTGCACAACTAACGGGCGTTTTGGACAGGGATATCATGTTCGGCATCGACGCATTCCATCTGGCCCGGGCGCAATTCGCCTTCACGGTTGGGTTCCATATCGTGTTTCCGGCCTTCTCGATCGGACTGGCGTCCTACCTCGCCGTGCTCGAAGGGCTGTGGCTGAAAAGCGGCCGGCAGGTCTATCTCGACCTGTTCCAGTATTGGGTGAAGATATTTTCCGTGGGTTTCGCCATGGGCGTCGTGTCCGGCGTGGTGATGTCGTACGAGTTCGGCACCAACTGGTCGGTTTTCGCGCGGAAAGCCGGACCGGTGCTCGGGCCGATGCTGGCCTATGAGGTGTTGACCGCCTTCTTCCTGGAGGCCGGCTTCCTCGGCGTGATGCTGTTCGGCATGAACCGGGTTGGGCGGGGGCTGCATTTCCTCGCCACCTGCCTGGTGTCGCTGGGCACGCTGATCTCGATGTCCTGGATCCTGGCTTCCAACAGCTGGATGCAGACGCCGCGCGGCTACACCATCGAGAAAGGCACCGGGCGTTTCCTTCCGGCCGATTGGTGGGCGATCATCTTCAACCCGTCCTTCCCGTTCCGGCTGGTGCATATGGCGCTGGCGGCATTCCTGTGCGTGGCCTTTGTCGTCGCCGGCGTCGGGGCGTGGCACCTGTTGCGCGCCAAGGCCCGCCGCCACGCCGCCACCGAGGCCGTGCGGATGATGTTCTCGATGGCGATGTGGATGGCCGCCATCGTGGCGCCGCTGCAGATCCTGGCCGGAGACACCCAGGGGCTGAACACCTTGCAGTATCAGCCGGCCAAGATTGCCGCCATGGAAGGCGATTTCGACAGCCGGACGCGGGCTCCGGAGATCCTCTTCGGCATTCCGAACATGAAGGAGCAGCGCACCAACTACAGGATCGAGCTGCCCTATGCCGGCTCGTTGATCCTCACCCACAGCCTGGATGGGCGGGTGCCCGGGCTGAAGGATTTCCCGCGCGCCGACCAGCCCTACTCGCCGCTGATCTTCTTCACCTTCCGGATCATGGTCGGACTGGGCATGCTGATGGCGCTTGTCGGCTTCGTCAGCCTGTTCCTGCGCTGGCGCGGCAAGCTGTACGACGCATCCTGGCTGCACATGATCATGGTGCCGATGGGGCCGGCCGGATTCGTCGCCCTGCTCTGCGGGTGGATCACCACCGAGGTCGGCCGGCAGCCTTACACCATCTATGGCCTGATGCGCACCAGCGAGAGCGTCTCGCCGATAGCGCTTCCCGGCATCGCGACCTCGATGGCGGCTTTCGTGATCGTGTATTTCTTCGTGTTCGGCGCCGGCCTGTTGATCATCCTGCGCATGATGTCGCAGCCCCCGGTGCCGGGCGAGAGCGGACCGGACGAGCATGCGCCGATACGCACCGCCGGGATCAATCCTGGTCCCGCGCAAGGTCCTGGCGAGCGTCCGCTCGACAAACCAGGCTCGCGTCCGCTCGACAAACCAGGCTCGCGTCCGCTCGACAAACCAGGCTCGCGTCCGCTCGACAGGCCAGGCTCGCGCCCGCGCGCGGGTCAGCCTGCACATGGCGCTGCGGAGTGATGTGATGGGTCCCGAAGCACATTGGCTGCCGGTCGTCTGGGCCTGCATCGCGGCCTTCACCATTCTCGCCTACATCACGCTGGACGGCTTCGACCTCGGCATCGGGCTGCTGTTCGCCGTCGAGCCCGGGAAGGCCGACCGCGACGTCATGATGAACACCGTGGCGCCGGTCTGGGACGGCAACGAGACCTGGCTGATCCTCGGCGGCGCCGCCCTCTATGGCGTGTTCCCGCTGGCGTACGCCACCATCCTGCCGGCGCTGTATCCGACCATCATCGCGATGCTGCTCGGGCTGATCTTCCGCGGCGTCGCCTTCGAGTTCCGCTTCAGGGCGCAGAGCAGGGGCACGCTCGCCTTGTGGGACCTCGCCTTTTTCGGCGGCTCCGTGCTGGCCGCCTTCTCCCAGGGCCTGACCCTGGGCGGACTGATCCAGGGCATCAAGGTGGTCGATGACGCCTATGCCGGCGGATGGTGGGACTGGCTCACGCCCTTCTCGATCCTGTGCGGCATCGCCGTGATGATCGGCTATGCCCTGCTGGGCGCCTGTTATCTGGTCTGGCGCACCGATGGCCCGCTGCAGGTCCGCGTGCGCAGGCAGGCACGCCTCCTGGGCGCCGCGACGCTTGCCGCCATCCTCATCGTCAGCCTGTGGACGCCGATGCTGCACGTGCAGTATCTCCGGCATTGGTATGTGTGGCCGCGCATCCTGTTCGTGGCTCCGGTTCCGATCCTCGTGGCCCTGCTCGGCGTGCTGTTCTGGCGCAGCCTTGGCCAGGAGCATCGCCATCTCACGCCGCTGCTATGCGCGCTCGGCTGGTTCTTCCTGTCCTTCACCGGCCTCGGGATCAGCGTCTGGCCCTTCATCGTGCCGCCCGGGATCACCATCTGGGCCGCCTCGTCGCCGCCGAGCAGCCAGATCTTCCTGCTGGTCGGCGCCTCGGTGCTGATCCCCACCATCCTGGCCTACACGGGCTATTCCTACTGGGTCTTCCGCGGCAAGGTCGGCGCGGACACCCATTATCATTGACGGACGATCCGATGGTCCGACGCATGCTTTGGTTCATCGGCATCTGGGCCGCCAGCGTCGTCATCGTCGGCGTCGTGGCCGAAGGGTTGAAGCGCATCATTCTTGGGTGAACGCAACTAATGCGTCTTGTCCCTCGCTTGTACCGTCAATGATCAAGCTGGCCCGTCGAGGCCACAGGAGGGAACGATGATCAACCCGGTACAGGCCAATGCGCCCCTGGCTCGCCACGCCATGGCCTATGTGCTGGCCGGCGGCCGCGGCAGCCGCCTGATGGAAATGACCGACCGGCGCGCCAAGCCCGCGGTCTATTTCGGCGGCAAGTCCCGCATCATCGATTTCGCCCTCAGCAACGCCTTGAACTCCGGCATCCGCCATATCGGCGTGGCCACCCAGTACAAGGCGCACAGCCTGATCCGGCACATGCAGCGGGGCTGGAACTTCTTCCGCCCCGAACGCAACGAGAGCTTCGATATCCTGCCGGCCAGCCAACGCGTCTCGGAGAATGCCTGGTATGCCGGGACCGCCGATGCCGTTTACCAGAATATCGACATCATCGAAGGCTATGGCCCGCGCTACATCGTCCTGCTCGCCGGCGACCATGTCTATAAGCAGGATTACGAGCCGATGCTCCAGCAGCATGTGGAAACCGGCGCCGACGTGACCGTCGGCTGCATCGAGGTGCCGCGCATGCAGGCGACGGCATTCGGCGTGATGCATGTCGACGAGAATGACCGCGTCACCTCGTTCCTCGAGAAGCCCGCCGATCCGCCCGGCATCCCCGGCGATCCTGACCATGCGCTGGCGAGCATGGGGATCTACGTCTTCGAGACGCGCCTGCTGATCGACCAGCTCCGGCGCGACGCGGCCGATCCGGAAAGCAACCATGATTTCGGCAAGGACATCATCCCCTACCTGGTCGCGAACGGCAGCGCCGTGGCGCACCGCTTCGGCCGGTCCTGCGTGCGCACCGCGCACGACGCGGAAATCTACTGGCGCGATGTCGGCACCGTCGACGCCTACTGGGAAGCCAACATCGACCTCACCGATCCGGTTCCCGGACTCGATCTATACGACCGCGACTGGCCGATCTGGACCTATGGCGAGATCACGCCGCCGGCCAAGTTCGTCCATAACGACAAGGGACGGCGTGGCCAATCGACAGACAGCCTGATCTCGGGCGGCTGCATCATCAGCGGCACCGAGGTCAACCGCTCGCTGCTGTTCACCGGCGTGCATATCCACTCCTTCGGCGAGATCGATCGTGCGGTCATTCTTCCCTACACGAGGGTCGGTCGTCATTGCCGCCTGAAGAAGGTGGTGATCGACGGCGGCGTGCGGATCCCGGACGGCCTGGTCGTCGGCGAAGACCCCGAACTTGACGCCGCGCGCTTCCGCCGCACGTCCAATGGGGTGTGCCTGATCACCCAGCCCATGATCGACCAGCTTTCGCAATAGGGCGTCGCGGGCCCGCTCCGGCATCGGTCAAGGGCGGAGGCTCGTCCCTCTACAGGATGTTACACATGCCCAACCTGAGCAAGGTCGCGTTCTTCAGCAAGGAATACCCGCCCTACATCTACGGCGGGGCCGGCGTCCATGTCGAATATCTGAGCCTGGCCCTGGCCAAAAAGATGCAGGTCGAGGTGCGCTGCTTTGGTGACCAGGCCCGTGCCGAGGGCAATCTGGTCGTGCGCGGCTATCCGCAATGGGACGAGACCAGGCAGCATACCGACCCGCGCTTCGTGGGCGCGGTCGATGCGATGGCGCGCTCGCTGGTGATGGCGAAGGACCAGATGGATGCCGATCTGGTGCATTGCCACACCTGGTATGCCGATATCGGCGGTATCTTCGCAAGCCTGCTCTGGGGCATTCCCAGCGTGCTGACGATCCATTCGCTGGAGCCGCTGCGACCCTGGAAGGTCGAGCAGCTCGGACGCGGCTATCATCTGAGCAGCTGGATCGAGCGCACCGCCATCGAGCAGGCGAGCGCCATCATCGCCGTGTCGCGCGAAACCCGCGACGACGTGCTGCGCCTGTTCGACGTGCCGCCCGAGCGTGTGCATGTGATCCATAACGGGATCGATCCCGAGGAATACCGGCCGGTCACGGCAACCGACGTGCTGACCCGGTACGGCATCGATCCGGCGCGGCCGTTCATGCTGTTCGTGGGGCGAATCACCCGCCAGAAGGGCATCATCCATCTGGTCCGTGCCATTCCCCAGATCGACGCGGACGTCCAGGTCGTGCTGTGCGCCGGAGCGCCGGATACGCCCGAGATCGGACTGGAGATGGAGCAGGGTGTCGCCGCGGCGGCGGCCGGACGCGCCGGCGTCATCTGGATACGTGAGATGCTGCCGCGGCACGAGACCATCCAGCTCTACAGCCATGCAGCGATCTTCTGCTGCCCGTCGGTGTACGAGCCCTTCGGGATCATCAATCTCGAAGCCATGGCCTGCGAGACCGCGGTCGTGGCATCCTCGGTCGGCGGCATCCCCGAGGTCGTCGTCCCGGAGGAAACCGGACTCCTGGTCGATCCGGGACTGGCACCCGGAACCTACGAGCCAGGTGAGCCGGCCGCTTTCTCGAGATCGCTTGCCGAGGCGATCAACCGCCTCGCACGCGATCCGCAGCTGAGGGCCAGGTTCGGCGAGGCCGGCCGCCGGCGCGTGATCGAGCATTTCAGCTGGGACGCGATCGCCGAGACCACGATGCAACTGTACCGCTCCCTGGTGGAGGCGGCGCCGGAGCCCTGAATGGTCAGTGGCGGACGGTGCTGTCCGCCGGCTGCGGCATCTCGGCGGCCTTGGTCGCGTTGGCGGTGCGGCCGAGGGCCGCGCGCAGCCGGGCGATCTCCCGCCGCAGGCAGGCCATCTCGTCGGTGGCCGGGTTCGGGACGTCATTTGCCGACAGCGCCTGAGACCTCTCCGCCGCATCCGCCGCCAGATCGTCGAGGGGCTGGCAGGGCCTGTAGGCGGGCGAGAAAAGGCTGATCGCCTTGTCCATGACCGCGATGTCGTGGGCTGTGGCCTCTTCGCGGTCGACCATCGGACCGCCCTTCAGGAAACCGGGCAGCACCCCTGGAACCGAGGTCGGAACCTGATGCCGCCGGGCGATGAATTGCTCCATCATGTGTTCCAGGTAATCCGGGACCTGACCCTGCCGGCTGTCGCCGTAGAAGCCGATCAGCTGGCGCAGGAAGGCTGTCGGCAGCATGTTGCGGCCACGCACCTCCTCTTCCATGATAATCTGCGTCAGCACGGCGCGCGTGATGTCGTCACCTGTCTTGGCGTCATAGACCACGAAATCCCGGCCATGCCGGACCATGTCGGCAAGCGTGTCGAGGGTGATGTAGATCGAGCTCTCGGTGTCGTAGAGCCGGCGATTAGCGTATTTCTTCACCACGACCGGTGCAATCAGACGACCGTCTTCCGGCAAGATCACCTCCCATCCGGGTCGGCAGGTCACGCAATGGCCGGGCCATCGACGATCCGCTGCCGTGCGGATTTCACCCTAGCACCGGAATCGTCTCACACCAAAAGCCGATACCTATTTGCTGGGATGCAAAAATCTCAAGGACGGGATGCCGTAGCCCCCTGGCTCCTCAGGGCTTAGGCCCGGTCATCCGGATGCAGTCCTGTTGCGAGATCTCCTCGAACCACGCGGCGAGCAGGGGACGACCCTCCCGCCAGTGTTCGTCGGGATAGCGCAGATCGAGAAACCCCAAGCCGCAGGCCACCGCGATCAGTCCGATATCGACATGCCGGCCGAGCGGATGCTGTTCGAGCACGTCCAGCGTCCGCTCCACCGCCGCCTTCTGGCGCATCACCAGAGGGTGATCCCCCGCCAGGCCTGCCCGCACCAGCAGCTTTCGGCGCAAGACGGCCGCGGCCATGATACCGTCGCCCAGCGCCTGCAGGCGGAGGCTGATCGACCGCGCGGCACCCGCGGCCGGGATGATCGGCAGGCCCTTGCCGATCCCGTTGAGATATTCGCAGATCACCACGCTGTCGAAGAAGGCAAATCCGTCCTCGGTCACCAGGGTCGGGATCAACCCGAGCGGATTGGCGCCGAGCAGGTCGGGGGCATCGGCGAAAGGGTCCGTCTCGACCAGCTCGATCTGACGCTCGACGCCGAGAAGAATGGCACTGGCCCGGACCTTGCGGGCAAAGGGGCTGGTTTGGGAATAATACAGCTTCAACGGAAACCATCCTTCCAGGTGCGCAGCCGCGTGAACTCCGCGAGGTCGGGAGCCAGCAGAAAGGGGTTCATCATTCGCTCGTCGCCCAGGCGGACGGGCAAAGTGGGCAATCCCTCCGCCCGGAGCCGGGAGATCGATCCTGCCTGTTCGGCTAGTCGCCTGTTCTGGGGCAGCGCCGCAAGGGCAAATTTGGCATTCGATGCGGTATATTCATGACCGCAGCATATGAGGGTCGCATCCGGCAGCATCGCCAGGCGCGCAAGGCTGTCATGCATCTCCGCGGCACTGCCTTCGAGCAGCCGGCCGCACCCGAGGCTGAACAGGGTGTCGCCGCAGAATAGCGCGGGTTCACCTGGGAAAAAGAACGCGATATGGCCGCGGGTATGCCCGGGCGTCTCGATCACCTCGCCGCGGGAAGCCCCCAGCATGACGACGTCGCCTTCGCCCACCGCCCGGTCGAGCCGCGGCAGG
>CAXTCT010000093.1:0-7526 GCA_964242565.1 uncultured Acetobacteraceae bacterium
GGCCGCGGTATCGTTGCCGCCCGTGATCACCGCGCCGGCATGGCCCATGCGGCGTCCCGGAGGGGCCGTCGCGCCGGCGATGAAACCGATCGTCGGCTTCTTGACCTTGTTGTCCTTGAGGAAGGTGGCGGCGTCGATTTCCGAGGCGCCGCCGATCTCGCCGATCATGACGATCGATTCCGTCTCGGGATCGGCGAGGAACATCTCCAGCACCTCGATGAAATCCATGCCCTTGACCGGGTCGCCGCCGATGCCGACGCAGCTGCTCTGGCCGAGGCCGACCGCGGTCGTCTGCGCCACCGCCTCATAGGTCAGGGTGCCCGAACGCGAGACGATGCCGACCTTGCCGCGACGATGGATATGGCCCGGCATGATGCCGATCTTGCAGGCGTCCGGGGTGATCACGCCGGGACAGTTCGGCCCGACCAGAAGGCTTTTCGAGCCGGCCAGCGCGCGCGTGACCCGGATCATGTCGAGCACCGGAATGCCTTCGGTGATGCAGACGATCAGCGGCATCTCGGCGTCGATCGCCTCGAGGATCGCGTCGGCCGCGAATGGCGGCGGCACGTAGATCACCGAGGCGGTCGCGTGGGTCTTCTCGCGGGCTTCGATCACGGTGTCGAAGACCGGCAGGCCGAGATGGGTCTGGCCGCCCTTGCCCGGCGTGGTGCCGCCGACCATCTTGGTGCCGTAGGCGATCGCCTGCTCGGCGTGGAACGTGCCCTGGGCGCCGGTGAAGCCCTGGGTGATGACGCGGGTTTCCGCGTTGATCAGGATCGCCATTACGCGTGTCCCTCCTTCTTGACGCCCAGCTTCACGGCACCCACGATCTTGCGCGCGGCGTCCGAGAGGTCGTTGGCGTTGATGATTGGCAAGCCGCTGTCGTTGATCAGCTTCTGGCCCAGCTCGACGTTGGTGCCTTCAAGGCGCACCACCAGGGGCACGTGCAGCTTGACCTCGCGCGAGGCCTCGATGACCGCCTGCGCGATGATGTCGCAGCGCATGATGCCGCCGAATATGTTGACCAGGATGCCTTCGACATTGGGGTCCGAGAGCAGGATCTTGAAGGCCGCGACCACGCGCTCCTTGGTGGCGCCGCCGCCGACATCGAGGAAGTTGGCCGGCTCCGCCCCTTCCAGCTTGATGATGTCCATGGTCGCCATCGCGAGACCGGCGCCGTTGACCATGCAGCCGATGTTGCCTTCGAGGGCGATGTAGCTGAGCCCGTGACGGGCGGCCTCGAGCTCCTTGGGGTCCTCCTCGGATTCGTCGCGCAGCTCCTCGACCTCCGGATGACGGAACAGCGCGTTGTCGTCGAAGCTGATCTTGGCGTCGAGTGCGACGATCTCGCCGCCGCCGGTGACCACCAGCGGGTTGATCTCGATGATGGCGCAGTCGAGCTTGACGAAGGCCTCGTAGGAGGCGCCGACGACGCGGGCGAAGCTGGCCGCGGTCTTGCCGGTCAGGCCGAGACCGGCGGCGATCTTGCGTCCGATATAGCCCGAGAAGCCAATGGCCGGGTCGATGATCTCATGCAGGATCTTCTCGGGGCTGTGGGCGGCGACCTCCTCGATCTCCATGCCGCCTTCCTCGCTGGCGACGATGGTGACGCGTCCGGTGCTGCGGTCGACCAGCAGAGAGAAATACAGCTCGCGCTTGATGTCGCATCCGGCCTCGACATAGAGGCGTCGCACGATGCGGCCGGCCGGCCCGGTCTGCTTGGTGACCAGGGTGTGGTTGAGCATCGCGCGCGCGGCCTCCTCGGCCTCGTCGGCGGACCTGACCAGGCGGACGCCGCCCTTGCCGTCGGGATCTTCCTTGAAGCGGCCGGCGCCGCGTCCGCCAGCATGGATCTGCGATTTCACCACGATCACCGGACCGGGCAGGGTCCGCGCCGCGACCAGCGCCTCCTCTGGGGAGCGCGCGACGCGTCCCTCCAGCACAGGCACACCGAAACCCTTCAGGAGGGTCTTGGCCTGATACTCGTGAATATTCATGGGCGGGGGGGCTCCTTCCGCTGGGCCACATGTCGGGATCGCACACGCGTCGTGACGACCGGATAAACCGGCAGCCTTCCGGCACGTCAAGACTGGCCACTCCGCCTGAAGCAGAGCGGCGTTCCATCGACCGATCATCGCATCTCTGTGATGGCGAGTCATCAGGGTCTCTGCGCCGCAAAGGCTGTGGCCGCCCTGCCACAAATTCGTCACGGCCGGTTTATCGAGCCGCCAGGCGGTGCAATATGTCTCCTGGCGGGGAGTTGGGATCTTTTACAGCATACCCATTCCACGGCATCGAGCGATCGGGACGCTGGAAGCGGCAATGGAGCGGCGGCGATGAAGCATTGGCGGATCGACGAGATGGCCTGGGACAGGTTCGACCCGAACCTGGTCGATCCAGAGGTCCTGCTGCTGGTCAAGGCCGCATCGGTGGTCGAGCGCAACGGCATCGACTATGCGAATTACCTCAAGAACGTGTTCAGCGACGATCCGGATTTCCGCCTGGCCGCGGAGAACTGGTCCGTCGAGGAGGTGCAGCACGGCGATGCGCTCGGAAGCTGGGCCATGCTGGCCGATCCGGCGTGGGATTATCCGGCCGCCTTCGAGCGCTACCGTGCCGCGTACAGCGTGCCCATCGAGGTCGATGCCTCGGTGCGCGGGTCGCGCACCGGCGAACTGATCGCGCGCTGCATGGTCGAGACCGGCACCTCTTCCTTCTATACCGCCCTGGCCGACGCCACCACCGAGCCGGTGCTCAAGGCCATCTGCAAGCAGATCGCGGCCGACGAGTACCGCCATTTCAAGCTGTTCTACGACCACATGCACCGCTACCTCAGGCGCGAGCGGATCGGGGTGCTGCGACGCACCCGGATCGCCCTCGGCCGGGTGACCGAGAGCGAGGATGACGAACTCGCCCTTGCTTTCCATTGCACCAACGAGCCGGCGGGCATGGCCTATGACCACCAGCGCTGCATCGCGGCCTATATGTCGCGCGCGATGGGCTTCTATCGGCGCGGGCATCTGGACCGAGCGATCGGCATGATCTTCAAGACCATCGGCTTCACGCCGCATGGACGGGTCAGGCGCGCCGTGTCCCGGCTGGCCTTCGCCGCCCTGCGGCGGCGGCGGCGCAAGTTTCTGCGGGTGGGCGCGGATGGCTTCTGCTCACGTCCGGGTCTCAGGCTTCAGGCAGCGGAATAACCCTCGCCGATAATGCGCGTCCACGGGCCGATGCCTGACATCGACGCCTGCTACAAGGCCTGAACGTCAAGCCCGGAGACAAGCTCTATCTGGCACCGAAGGGTCGGCACCGAAGGGTCGGGTGAAGATCTCAAAGGAAGCAAGCCATGACCGATGGGCGTCCGCCGTTGCCGCCTTTCACCGTCGAGACGGCACGGCAGAAGGTGCGCGCCGCCGAGGATGGCTGGAACAGCCGCGATCCGGCGCGCGTCGCCGGCGCCTATACCGAGGACAGCGTCTGGCGCAATCGTTCAGAGTTCATCTTCGGGCGGGAGGCGATCACACGCTTCCTCGAGCGCAAATGGCAGCACGAGCAGGAATACCGGCTGGTCAAGGAGTTGTGGGGCCTGCTCGACAACCGCATCGCCGTTCGGTTCCAGTACGAGTTCCACGTCCAGGGAAACTGGTTCCGGGCCTACGGCAACGAACAATGGGAGTTCGCGCCGGATGGACTGATGCGCAGGCGCGAAGCCAGCATCAATGATGTCGCGATCGGCCACGCCGATCGCCGCTTCCGCTGGCCGCTGGGCGCCAGGCCCGCGGACCATCCCGGATTGTCGGGAATAGGCCAATAGGAGGTCAGAGTAGGACGTCAGGCCGCCTGGTGGCGAGGAAACGCTCGAAGGCGTCCAGGGTGGCGGAAGAGACATGGTGCTCGATCCCTTCCGCATCCGCCTGTGCCGCCTGCGCGGGCACGCCGAGCGTGGCGAGCAGGTCGAGCACGATCCGGTGCCGGCGCCTGACGGTCGCGGCGAGGGCATGTCCCGCGTTGGTCAGGCTGACGCCACGGTAGGGTCGGGTTTCCGCCAGCCCCTCGCGGCACAGCCGGCCGATGCATTTGATCGCGGTCGCATGGGATACCCCCAGATGCCGGGCAATCCGGCTGGGGCCGACGCTGGACCGCCTCGGCTGCAGCAGCAGTTCGGCGATCAGCTCGACATAATCCTCCAGCAGCACCCGCGCCTGCGCCGCGCGCGCCGCGCGGAAATGCCTGGATTGCACCGGATCATCTCCCGCCGCGTCCTCCACGACGTCCCGTCGCGTGATTGTCATCGCCCCTCCGCCGTAACTCGGGCATTGAGGGGATTGTAGCCAAGGATACAAATCACCTTCATGCCGTCTTCATTGCCCAAATTCGCCGAACCGGCGCGATCGGTGTCGACGCTTGCCACGGAGACCGCGATCCAGAACATGCTGTCCGGGCGTCACGGTGCCCTGCGCGGCCTGTTCGCCCTGTCCGGTCCGGCCATCGTCGCGTCCGTCGCCTATGTCGATCCCGGCAACTATGTCACCAATATCCAGGCCGGCGCACGCTATGGCTATGCGCTGCTCTGGGTCGTGCTTCTCGCCAACCTGATCGCGATGCTGTTCCAGGGCCTGTCCGCGCGGGTCGGCATCGTCAGCGGACGCAACCTGGCCGAGCTTTGCCGGGAACGCTATTCGCACCGGGTCGTGATCGCGATGTGGCTCGCCGCGGAGTTCGCCGCCATGGCGACGGATCTCGCGGAGTTCGTCGGCGGCGCGATCGGCCTGTCCCTGCTGACCCGGATCGCGCTGTTGCCGGCGATGGCGATCATGGGGGTGCTGACCCTGCTCCTGCTCGGACTGCAATCGCGCGGCTTCCGGCCGGTCGAGCTGGTGATCTCCGGCCTGGTCGGGATCATCAGCCTGGCCTACCTCGCCGAGTTGTTCATTGCCCCGCCGCGCTGGGGCGAGGCCCTGCATGGGCTGGTGGTCCCGGGACTGCCGGACAGCGGGGCGCTGGCGCTCGCGATCGGCATCGTCGGCGCGACGGTGATGCCGCACGCGATATACCTGCATTCCGGCCTGACCCAGAACCGCGTGGTTTTGCGCAACGAGGCCGAGCGGCGGCGGCTGGTGCGCTTCTCCGACCGCGAGGTTCTGGTGGCGCTCTCGGTCGCGGGGTTGGTCAACATGGCGATGGTGGCGATGGCTGCCGCCTTCCACCGTTCCGGCCATACCGGCATCGCCGATCTTGCCGGCGCCTATCGCACCCTGACGCCCTTGCTCGGGGCCAGCGCCGGCATGCTGTTCCTGGTGTCGCTGCTGGCGTCGGGGCTGTCGTCCTCGATGGTCGCCACCATGGCGGGGCAGGTGGTGATGCAGGGCTTTATCGGCCGGGCGATTCCGCTCTGGCTGCGCCGTTCGGTGACCATGCTGCCTTCCTTCGTGGTCATCGGGATCGGCGTCAACCCGACCTGGGCGCTGATCTCGAGCCAGGTGGTGCTCTCGTTCGTGCTGCCGCTGCCGATGATCACGCTGCTGGCGATCAGCCGCGACCGCGGCGTGATGGGAGAATTCCGGCTGCGGGGCAGGGCCTACTGGCTCAGCATCGCGATGGTGGCAATCGTGCTCGGGCTGAACACGGCGCTGCTCGCGCAGACATTCGGGCTGCTGCCGGGCTGACGAATGCCGGGGGGTTATTCCCGCCGATCCCGAGAGGCGCACCGCCCGTGGGGCAGGCCTTTCCTCGTGCGCCGTCTCGGCCCGTGTCACCTGTTGTCAAGGCTGGCCGCCCAGGCTGGCTGCCAGGAACCTGGCCCTGGCCTCCGCCACCCGTGCCCGGATGATCGGATCGGGCAGCAGATGCGTGCCGGGAAGCAGCAGCAGGTTGTAGGGCCGCCCGGCCAGGGTCAGCGCCTGGGTGAGCTTCACGCTGTTCTCGAAATAGACGTTGTCGTCGGTCAGTCCGTGCATGAGCAGCAGCGGCCTTGACAGCGAGGCGGCGTAGGTCAGCACGTTGCTGACGCGGTAGCCCTCCGGGTCCTGCGACGGCAGGCCGAGATAGCGCTCGGTGTAGGCGGTATCGTAATCCGCCCAATCAACCACCGGCGCGCCGGCGACGCCCACCTTGAATATGTCCGGCCTGCGGATCGTCGCCATCGCGGTGAAATAGCCGCCGAACGACCAGCCATGGATGCCGGCGCGGCGGAGGTCCATTTCCGCAAACCGGCGCCCGAGCGCCTGCAGCCCGCCGACCTGGTCCTGCAGCGGCAGGTCGATGAGATCGTGCCGGATCGCCCGCTCCCAGTCATGGCCACGGCCGGGGGTGCCGCGTCCGTCGAGGCTGACGACGACGAACCCGTGGTCGGCAAGGCACTGATCCTCGAGATAGCTGCGCGGCGTACGCAGGACCTGCTTGAACTCCGGCCCGGCATAGACCGACAGGATCACCGGGTAGCGCCGGCCGGCCCGGAACCCGTGCGGGCGGATGATCAGCGCGTCCAGGCCGAGCGGCCCGGCCGTGGTGAACTCGATCTCCGGGAGGGACGGCGGCGTCTCGGCCAGGCTGGGCAGGCTGGCGAGCACGCGGCCGTTCCGGTCGCGCACCAGCACCGCCTCGGTGCCGTCGGCCCCCGAGAAGCTGTCGGTGAAGATGGCGTGCGCATCCTCGGCGAAGGTCGCGGCATGCAGCCCCGGCTCGGTCGCGATCGGGCTGACCTCCCTGTTACGCAGCGAGATCCGGTAGAGTGCCGCGCCGAGCCGGTCCGGGTTGGCCCGCACGGTCACCGTGCCGGCCCGGGCGTCCAGATCCTCGAGCGACAGGAAAGGCAGGTCCGGCCCGGTGACGGCATGATCGAGGCTGCCGTCGGCATGGCGCAGCTCCAGCCGCCAGTGGTCGTGAAATTCGGCTCCCCAGAGAAAGCCCGAGCCGTCCGGGAGCCAGTACGGCAGCGGCGTGGGCGGCTGCTTCGGCGATGGCGTCAGGCTGACCCAGGCGGGATCGGCCTCGGTCAGCAGCGTGACGGCGTGTCCGGTCGACGGATCGACCGCGAGCAGCCGTTCCTCGGTCTGCGCGCGGTTCAGCACCACCAGCGACAGCCTGCCGCCGCCCCGCGGCCAGACCACGCGCGCAAGATAGGGGAAGGCCGTGCTGTCCCAATCGACCCACCGGGTGGCGCCGCCGTCGCGGGAAACCAGCCCGAGGCGCAGGCGCGCATTGGCGGTGCCGGCGCGCGGATAGCGGAACTCGGCCGGAGCGGCGGCGGGATCGGCCGGGTCGGCGATGAAATGCTTCTCGACCGCCGAATTGTCGGCTTCCTCATAGAGCAGGGTCCGGCTGTCGGGCGACCACCAGCTTCCGTCCTGCCGGTCCAGCTCCTCGGCCGCGGCGAATTCGGCGACGCCGTTCGTCCGCGTGTCGCTGCCGCCCGAGGTGATCGCCCGGTCCTGCCCGCTGGACAGCTCGACCACGTGCAGATCATGGTCCCGCACCCCGGCGACGAAGCGGCCGTCGGGAGACAGTCGCGGGGCGAGCCAGCCGGT
>CAXTCT010000094.1:0-7523 GCA_964242565.1 uncultured Acetobacteraceae bacterium
GCATAGGCCGGGTTGGCGCCGAAGCGCGAGCCGCAGAACACGGCGACGGCGGCGGCCCGGGGGGTGGGGAAATCTGCGTCGTGGATCGGATGGCTCATGGAATGCAGCCTAGCCGGGTCGGGCGGATCCTGTCATGCGCTCCGGACCGGGACCGCGAGCGGAAGCCCGATCGTCATGTGGCGGAGCACATGGGGTGGGAACATGTCGCATGACCGCTTCGGGAGTTTGGGTGGCGCCGGTTCCGGCGATATCCTCGGCGGCACCCTCCATGGAACAGGATTCAGGATGAACCCGGAAATCACCACCCTGTCGAGCCGGATCGCCTACGAGAACAAGTGGCTGCGGCTGCGCGAGGACATCATCCGCCGGCGGGACGGCTCCGAGGGGCTCTACGGCGTGGTCGAGCGGGATGATTTCGTGGTGATCGCCGCCCTTGGCGACGAGGCGGGCGTGCCCTGGCTCGCCCTGGTGCAGCAATATCGCTACCCGATCCGTCAGCGCCTGTGGGAGCTGCCGATGGGCATGTGGGAGGAACGGCCCGACGCCACCCCGGACATGATCGCGGCCGGAGAGCTGCGCGAGGAGACCGGGCTGGTGGCGTCCGCGATGCGTCATGCCGGCATGCTGTTCCAGGGAGCCGGCTATTCGAACCAGAAAGGCCATGTGTTCCTCGCCACCGGATTGAGCCAGCAGGACGACGCCCGCGAGGCGACCGAGCAGGACATGATCAGCCGCCGGATCCCGCTGCCGGAAATCGAGGCGATGATCCGCGACGGGCGCATCCTTTGCATGGTGAGCATCGCGGCGATCGGGATGCTGCGTCTGAAGGGAATGATCTGACATGCAAGCTGTGCCTGCCCCAGGGGTGCCGACGCTCGACATGCGCCGTCTCGGCGGCAGCGAGCGGTCGGGCTTCGTGGCCGAACTGGGCGCCGCCTATCGCCGGTTCGGTTTCTGCTGCTTCAGCCATCACGGCATCCCGCAGGCGCGCGTCGATGCCGCCTACGCGGATTTCCGCGATTTCTTCGCCCTGCCCGAGGCGATCAAGCAGCTTTACGCGCAGGCCCAGAGCGGACGCGGCTATGTCGGCTTCAAGGTGGAGACCGCAAAGACCAGCCTGGTGCCGGACCTGAAGGAATTCTTCCATGTGGGCCGGGAAGGGGCCGCGGCGGACGACCCGGTGTTGCGGCCGAACCTCTGGCCGGTCGAGCTCCCCGGGTTCCGCGGCAACGCGCTGGCGCTTTACCGGGCCATGGAACAGGCAGGCGCGCTCGTGCTGTCGGCGATTGCCGAGGATCTCGGAATGGCCACGGATTTCTTCGCGAAGCTGACCGACCATGGGAACTCGATCCTGCGGGCGCTGCATTACCCGCCGGTGCGGCCGGAAGACCTGCCCGCGGTGCGAGCCGAGGCCCATGAGGATATCAGCCTGATCACCCTGCTGGTCGGCGCCACCCACTCCGGCCTGCAGGTGCTGACGCGCGAGGGCGAATGGCTGCCGATCGAGGCGCGTCCGGGAAGCCTCGTGGTCAATGTCGGCGACATGATGCAGCGCCTGACCAACAACGCCTATCCCTCCACCACCCATCGCGTCGTCAACCCTGACGGCCCCGGCGCATCGGCCAGCCGCTATTCGATGCCTTTTTTTCTGGCGCCGAACATGGAGTACGAGATCCGCTCGCTGCCGCGCTGCGTGGCCGCCGCCGGCATCGATCATTACCCCGAACCGATCACCGCGCAGGCCTATCTGATGCAACGGTTGCGCGAGATCCGGCTCGGTTAAGCTGCTATTGCAACACCCAGGCTGGCCGGGAGAACAGGCATGCAGGATCATTTCGATTTCGCTGTCGTCGGCAGCGGGCCGGCCGGACGGCGGGCGGCCGTGCAGGCGGCAAAACTGGGCCGTTCGGTGCTGGTGATCGAGCGCGAGAAGCGCGTCGGCGGGGTATGCGTGCATACCGGCACCATCCCCTCGAAGACCCTTCGCGAGACGGTGCTGAACCTGACCGGCTTTCGCGAGCGGGGCTTCTACGGCGTCGGCTACCGGGCCCGCCACGACATCGCGGCCGCCGACCTGACCGAGCGGCTCGGCAAGACGCTCGGCTTCGAGGTCGACGGGCTCGAGCATCAGTTCAACCGCAACCGCGTGACCACGCTGCATGGCGCCGCGCGCTTCCAGGGCCCGCACGAGATCGACGTGCTGATGAGCGCGGGCGAGAGCAGGAAGATCCGCGCCGAGAAGATACTGATCGCGGTCGGCACGGTGCCGCGTCGCCCCGAAGGAGTGCCCTTCGACGGCAGGATCGTGCTGGACAGCGACGACATCATCACCATCGAAAACCTGCCGCGCAGCCTGACGGTGATCGGCGCCGGGGTGATCGGGATCGAATACGCCACCATCTTCAGTGCGCTCGACGTCAAGGTCACCCTGGTCGAGGGCCGCCTCAGCTTCCTCGATTTCATCGACCGGGAGATCATCGAGGAACTGGTGCATGAGTTGCGCGACCGTGGCGTGGCGCTGCGCACCGGCTCGAAGGTCGAAACCATCTCGATCGAGAACGGCCAGGCGGTGGTGCGCCTGGACGGCGGCCGTGTCGTGCGCTCGGAGATGCTGCTCCATGCCGCCGGACGCATCATTGCCGCCGACGGGCTCGGCCTCGAGGAACTCGGCCTGGAGCCGGACGCGCGTGGCCGCATCGAGGTCGACCCGGCGACGATGCAGACCCGGATCGCGAACATCTATGCCGCGGGCGATGCGATCGGCTTTCCGAGCCTGGCTTCCACCTCTCTGGAGCAGGGGCGGATGGCGGCCTGCCATGCCTTCGGGATGAAGCTGCCGCCGGCGCCGAAATTCTTCCCCTACGGCATCTATGCGGTGCCGGAAATCTCCACCGTGGGCATGAACGAGGAGCAGGTGCGCGAGGCCCGGATCCCCTACGAGTGCGGCATCGCCCGGATGCGCGAGACCTCCCGTGGACACATCATGGGCCTGCGCGGCGGCATGATGAAGATGATCTTCGCGACCGACGACCGCCGCCTGCTCGGCGTCCACATCATCGGGGAGGGGGCCACCGAACTCGTGCATATCGGCCAGGCCGTTCTCAACCTGCACGGCACGATCGACTATTTCATCGAGAACACCTTCAACTACCCAACCCTGGCCGAAGCCTACAAGATCGCCGCCCTCGACGCGTTCAACCGTATGTAGCGACGCGAGCCGCCGCGAGATAATATCGAGAACGCATTGAAACAGGCATTCCGGGGCTGGAAACCGGAGCGGTGCCGTGGCTATCAGAGCGGGATGATCTATGGATTTCCTGCAGTTCCATTTCGCCGCCGCGGCACGCTGCTTTGTCTTTCGGTTCTGTGTGTGTTGCCGGTCGCACTGCAATGGCCGGACTGGCTTGGCTGGTTGTCCCAGAACCCGATTTATTCCTTTTTCTCCAGCATGAGCAACGGCGGGGCGAATTCCTTGTTGTTCGGTGCGCCCTGGGTCGATGGCAGCGCCGGCAATACCATGCAGGCGCTTGGTCGTGGCGTCGTGCGTGTCTGGTGGCATGGTCGAATTCCGTGGTGGAACCATGACGCGGGAGTTGGCATGCCGTTGGCGGCAGCCATGCAGCCCGGCGCCTTCTTCCTCCCTTTCATTATGCTGCTTGGCCTGTTCGATGGGCTCGTGCTGCTCAAGATCTCCATGCAGGTGATCGCGGGCATAGCCACCTATGGCCTGCTTCGGACACTCGGACTGGGCCGATGGGCTTCGTGCCTTGGTGGTGTCCTGTTCCAGTTGAGCGGCATTTTCGCGTTTTTTCGAATGCGCCGATCATGCCGGCACCATTCCTCCCTATGCTGCTGCTGGCAATTGAAAGATGTGTGCAACGAGCAAAGAAGGGCCTGACAGGCGGCTGGGGCTTGTTCGCGACTGCCCTGGGCTTTTCGTTGATCGGCTGCTTTCCCGAGATGGCCTATCTGAACGGATTGCTTGGCCTAAGCTGGTCGCTCCTACGCTATGCACAGCTTGGCGAGTACCGCCGCGAATTTGCGGTCAAGCTCCTGGGCGGTGCTCTTCTGGCCCTCATGATCACGCTGCCGGTAACACGGCCATTCGTTCAGTATCTGTCACTGACGGGTGGTATCGCCAACCGAGCCGCGGCGGATCTCGGCCTACAAGCGCCGCATTATGCGATGCTGTTGATGCCCGCTTTGTACGGGCCACCGTTCTGGGGAGGGCGTTACGACCTGTGGGCGACATTCGTCGGTGGCTACATGGACGTGGCCCTTGTCGCGTTCATGCTGTTGGGCGTGGTGCAATCCGGCCTGCGTGAAGCCGGGCTGCGCATCATGCTGACAGTGTGGATCGTGGTCGCCATGTTGAAGGTAGTCGGTGCGCCATTCGTCACACCTTTGCTCAACCACTTGCCGCTGATGCGAATGGTGCAGTTCTATCGTTACGGCCAGCGCGGAATAGAAATGGCGGCTATCATACTCGCGGCCATTGCCCTTGACGCCTGGACAACAGGACAAAAGCCCCCACGCGTGGACAGGTCGTGCTGGTAGGCGCGATCGTCTTCGGCGCGAGCGTCGCCGCGCTGGTTGCCGCCCGGCCCACTATCTCGTCGCTCCTTCAGGTTCCGGATTACGGCTGGTTCTTGCTTGGCTCCGTGGCCTGGGCGCTTTTGGTCTCGCTTATCATCTTGAGCGTGCTCGCCCGACACGTCAGCAAGGCACGCCGATTGGTTCTCGCGGCATTATTGATTTTGAACGCCTCGGTATTGTTCAGCATACCGCTCCTCACCGGTGCGCGAAACCGGGAACTGGATCTGGGCGGGGTTGCGTTCCTGCGTTCGCATCTCGGCCTGCAGCGTGTCTACACGATGGGGCCGATGGTCCGAACTACGGCACCTTTTTCAATATCGCAACCATCGACTATAACAGTGTCCTGATACCCTCTAGCTGGATCGATTATATTCACCGTCATCTCGATTCCGGTACCGTGCCCATGGTGTTCGATGGGGTGTTCCCAAAATCTCCGTCCGGCGACGACAAGGGAAGTGTTTCGCCGGAATGAAGCGGCTTTTGCGGCCATCGGTGTGCGGTATGTCGTGCGGCCAGCGGGTCCGATCCTGCGCCTGCTGCCGTTTGGTCCGTGGAAGACGATAAAGGCTCATGCCCTGATGGATGGGCAGTCGATAAGGGTGCAAATCCCCGGTGCCCTCGTGCAGTCCGGCAATGCCAACATGGTTGAGATCGCTCTTGGCCTATATGCTCATCGTGCCGACGGGGTGCTGGCACTGCGTGTATGCCAGCAAGAAAGCTGCAGGCAAGGCAGTGCGAAGCTGAGCCAGGCCGTCGACAACGGGATGGTGAAGATGGATCTTGGCGGGTCGCTCGCCCTTCGCCCCGGCGTGGATGTCATACTGGAAGTACGACGCGAGGGCGGCATCTCTCCGGTAGCGATGAAACTCGAAGCTGGTGGATATGCGGCTTCGGCCTGATGGTTGCGATCTGTATGGTGACGCAACGGTATGGAAGGAGGAGCTAGGGCCTGTTAGCCCTGATCGTGTGGCGGCCTTGCGCCCTTCCGTTGGCGCAGATTCGAATGGCGCCGTCCATAGCCGAAATACACCGCAAGCCCGATCGCCAGCCACACGATCAGCCGCAGCCATGTGGCCAATGGCAGGCTGCCCATCAGCACCACGCAGAACGCGATGCCCAGCACCGGCACCCAGGGCACGCCCGGCACGCGGAACGGGCGCTTCATGCGGCCATCGGTCTGGCGCAGGCGAATCACCGCGCCGCAGACCAGCACGAAGGCGAACAGGGTGCCGATGCTGACCATCTCGGCCAGTATCGTGATCGGCAGCAGCCCGGCCACGGCGGCGACGCAGGAACCGATCAGCGCCTGGCTGAGATAGGGGGTTTTCAGGCGCGGATGCAGTCTGGCGAACACCCCCGGCAGCAGCCCGTCATGGGCGATCGTGTAGAA
Source organism: uncultured Acetobacteraceae bacterium (assembly GCA_964242565.1). Classification (GTDB taxonomy): domain Bacteria; phylum Pseudomonadota; class Alphaproteobacteria; order Acetobacterales; family Acetobacteraceae; genus Lichenicoccus. The sequence continues at coordinate 5,987 of CAXTCT010000094.1, forward strand.
GATGCGGGCCTGGCCGTAGAGATAGACCAGGATGACGGTGGTGAGGCCGGTCAGGGCGCCGATCTTGATCAGTATGGAGAACCAGGCGATCCCGATCGTGTCGGTAGCGACCGCGATCGGGTCCGACACGTTCAGCTTCGCGTACGGCACGATGCCGGTCAGCACCGCGGCGACAGCCATGTAGAGCAAGGTGCAGACCAGCAGGGAGGCGAGGATGCCGGTCGGCATGTCCTTCTGCGGGTTCTTCGCTTCCTGGGCCGCCGTCGAGACCGCATCGAAGCCGATATAGGCGTAGAACACCACGCCTGCGCCGCGCAGGATGCCGCTCCAGCCGTAATGGCCAAACTGCCCGCCATTGGCCGGGATCAGCGGGAACCAGTTCCGGGTGTGTACGAAGAAGGCGCCCAGCGCCACGAACGCCAGCACCACGCACAGCTTGACCGCGACCATGATGGTGTTCAGCCGCGCGGTCTCGCGGGTGCCGCCGATCAGCAGCAGGGTGAGCAGAGCCACGATCGCCGCGGCCGGCAGGTTGAACCAGGCATGGGCGTGGCTGCCGTCGGCCAGGGTGATGGCGCTGCCCGGCGCGGCGGCAAGCATCTTGGGGAAGGCGATACCAAAGCTGTCGAGCAGACTGACGAAATAGCCGGACCAGCCGACCGCGACGGTGGCCGCACCGGCTGCGTATTCGAGGATCAGGTCCCAGCCGATCACCCAGGCGACGAGTTCGCCGAGCGTGGCGTAGGCATAGGTGTAGGTGCTGCCGCTGACCGGCAGCAGGGCCGCGAGTTCCGAGTAGCAAAGCCCGACGAAGCAGCAGGCGATGCCGCCCAGGATGAACGAGAAGATGATGGCGGGTCCGGCATAGCGTGCGGCCGCGGTGCCGGTCAGGACGAAGATGCCGGCGCCGATGATGGCGCCGATGCCCATCGCGGTGATGCTCGTCTTGCCCAGCGTCCTGGACAGGCCCTGGCCGCTGCCTTCCTCGACGATGGTGTCAATGCCCTTGCGGGCGGTGAGGGCGTTCTGCGTCATCGTCGTCGGCTCCTGCGGACTGTCGGGACAGCCGTTTCGATGGAAGGAAAGCGGACCGGTGCCACGGCCGGCCCCGCCCTGTGAAAATGCGCCGACGGGTGCTAGCGTGACCGACGCAGATGGTCGCAAGGTTGATCGTGTCGGGATTGAGCGCACTCAGCAATGCCGTTTTCCCCTCCGGCCGGGCAGTCGGCGCCATGGACCGCGCCGCGCGCCGCAGAGACGCCCCGATGACGTTTCATGTCGGCTTCCGGGGCGAGAAGCAGGACCTGTTCGTCGCGCGCACGGCGGGTCCGGCATTGTCTTGACCGCCTGCCGGGCGCGGCCGTTGCAGCCGCGTGCATCCCCGGCCCGGCTTGCGGCACTCGCCGTGCCGGCGGCCCCCGCGGCGACGGCGATGATCCTGATGCTCCCCCCCGCCTTGCTGCCGGGAGGCCCTTGGCCGGGGGACGAATATATCGGCGCGGCTTTCGCCCGCGAGGGGCATCTGCGCTATCTCTGG
>CAXTCT010000095.1:0-7470 GCA_964242565.1 uncultured Acetobacteraceae bacterium
ACGACGTCAAACTCCATCGCCTCACGCTCAGACACACTCACCATCCCCGATATGTAGGAGCATTCCATCCAATGCCGCAAAACTTCCGCGGCCACCCGGACACAGGTAGGACGGTTGTTGCATTCCCGCTATGCCCATAACCCATACTGGTTTAAGCCTGACGATCTTGATGCATCTGCTTGCGCAATGAGACCATTGCAATCAGTTGCCACGCCCGTCCAGCACCCGAACAGGATCGGGAGCGGGCTTGAACGCCGCGTCTATTAGGGAACAGCGTCCATGACGACCAAATGGGTCTATAGTTTTGGTACCGGCCGCAACGAGGGCCGCGCCGAGTTGCGCAACCTCCTCGGCGGCAAGGGTGCCAACCTTGCCGAGATGGCGGCGATCGGCCTGCCGGTGCCTCCAGGCTTCACCGTCACCACGGAAGTCTGCACCGCCTTCTACGACAATGGCCGGCGCTATCCCGACGAACTGGCCGCCCAGGTGGCCGACGCCATGGCCCAGATCGAGAGCGTGGTCGGGCTGAAGTTCGGCGACCCGGACAAGCCGCTGCTGGTCTCGGTCCGTTCCGGCGCCCGCGTCTCGATGCCCGGCATGATGGACACCGTGCTCAATCTCGGCCTCAACGACAACACGGTCAAAGGCCTGCAGACCTCGTCCGGCGATCCGCGCTTCGCCTGGGACAGCTATCGCCGCTTCATCCAGATGTACGGCTCGGTGGTGATGGGCGTCAACCACCATCATTTCGAGGAGATCATCGAGGACATCAAGCATGAGCTGGATGTGCTGGAAGATACCGTGCTGACCGCCGACCAGTGGCAGCAGGTCGTCGAATCCTACAAGGACCTGGTGCTGCGCGACACCGGGCTGGCATTCCCACAAGACCCCCAGGAGCAGCTCTGGGGCGCGATCAGCGCCGTGTTCGGCTCATGGATGAACCCGCGCGCCAACACCTATCGCCGCCTGCACGACATCCCGGCCAGCTGGGGCACGGCGGTCAGCGTGCAGGCCATGGTGTTCGGCAACATGGGGCTCGATTGCGCCACCGGCGTGTGCTTCACGCGCGATCCCTCGACCGGCGAGAACATCTTCTACGGCGAATATCTGGTCAATGCGCAGGGCGAGGACGTGGTCGCCGGCATACGCACGCCGCAGCCGATGTCCGAACTCCGCGCCAAGGAAGGCGAGCAGTCGATGGAGCGCGTGCTGCCCGACGCCTACCGCGAGCTGCTGGCGGTGCGCGACACGCTGGAGCGCCATTACCGCGACATGCAGGACATCGAGTTCACCGTCCAGCAGAACAAGCTGTACATGCTGCAGACCCGCTCAGGCAAGCGCACGGCCGCGGCGGCACTCCGTATCGCGATCGAAATGGCGCAGGAAGGCCGCATCAGCCACGAGGAAGCGATCCGGCGCGTCACGCCCTCGTCGCTCGACCAGCTGCTGCACCCGACGCTGGACCCGAAGGCCGAGCGCACCGTGATCTCGCGCGGCCTGCCGGCGTCTCCGGGTGCGGCTTCCGGGGCGATCGTGTTCAGCTCCGACGAGGTCGAGGCCCGCGCCGGCAAGGGCGAGGCCGTGATCCTGGTCCGTATCGAGACCAGTCCCGAGGACGTGCACGGGATGCATGCGGCGCGCGGCGTGCTGACCACCCGCGGCGGCATGACCAGCCATGCCGCCGTGGTGGCGCGCGGCATGGGACGCGTCTGCGTCGCCGGCGCCGGCGGCATACGCGTCGACTACAAGGCGCAGACCCTGTCCGCCGGCGGGCATATGCTCAAGGCGGGCGACTGGATCACGCTCGACGGCTCCACCGGCGAGGTGTTCGCCGGCCGCGTCGCCACCATCGAGCCGACCCTGTCGGGCGATTTCGGGCTGCTGATGTCCTGGGCCGACGCGGTGCGCCGCATGAAGGTGCGCGCCAACGCCGAGACCCCCGAGGATGCCCGCACCGCGCACAAGTTCGGCGCCGAGGGCATCGGGCTGTGCCGCACCGAGCATATGTTCTTCGGTCCCGAGCGTATCGGCGCCGTCCGGCAGATGATCATGGCCGAGGACGAAACGGCGCGCCGCCGCGCGCTCGCCACCCTGCTGCCGTTCCAGCGCGACGACTTCGTCTCGCTGTTCCGCATCATGGCCGGGCTGCCGGTGACGATCCGCCTGCTCGATCCGCCGTTGCACGAGTTCCTGCCGCATAGCGAGGCGGAGATCGCCGAGGTCGCCACCGCCCTGGGCAAGAGCGTCGAGGAACTCACCCAGCGCGGCGCGGAGCTGTCGGAAAGCAACCCGATGCTGGGCCATCGCGGCTGCCGCCTCGGCATCACCTTCCCCGAGATCTACGAGATGCAGGCGCGCGCGATCTTCGAGGCCGCCGTGCTGATCGCCAAGGAGACCGGCAAATCGGTGGTCCCGGAGATCATGATCCCGCTCGTCGGCACCGCGCGCGAGCTCGAGATCACCCGCGCCGAGATCGACCGCGTCGCCAAGGCCGTGATCGAAAGCTCCGGCACGACGATCGAATACCAGGTCGGCACCATGATCGAGCTGCCGCGCGCCGCCCTGACTGCGGACAAGATCGCCGGACACGCGGACTTCTTCTCGTTCGGCACCAACGACCTCACCCAGACCACCTTCGGTCTGTCGCGCGACGATGCCGGCACCTTTCTGCCGCATTATGTCGACCGCGAGATCTGGCCCAAGGACCCGTTCGTCACCATCGACATCGAGGGCGTCGGCGCGCTGGTCGAGATCGCCGCACAGAAGGGACGCACGCGCAAGCCCGGGCTCAAGCTCGGCATCTGCGGCGAGCATGGCGGCGACCCGGCCTCGATCGCCTTTTGCGAAAGCGTCGGACTGGATTATGTCTCCTGCTCGCCGTTCCGGGTGCCGATCGCCCGCCTCGCGGCGGCACAGGCCGCCCTGGCACGCAGCAAGGAGGCTGCCGACTAGGTTACCGGACCGCGCCCATGGATGAGCATCGCATCTCGCTGCATCTTGTCTCGGACGCGACCGGGGAGACGCTGAACTCGATTGCGCGGGCCACGGTCGCGCAATTCGAGCATGCGCATATCGTTTATCATCGCTGGAACCTGATCCGCACCCGGCTGCATCTGCACCGGGTGCTGGAGGGGATCGAGGCGGACCCGGGGCCGGTGCTGTCCTCGATGATGGACCGCAAGCTCCGCAGCGAACTGGACGTGGCCTGCAACCATCTCAAGCTGCAGGTGGTGAACGTGCTCGATCCGGTGTTGTCGATGCTGCAGGACACGCTGGGCGAGAAGGCGCAGGGCCGTCCGGGCAGCCAGTACGTCCTCGACGAGGAATATTACAAGCGCATCGACGCCATGCATTATGTGCTGGCCCACGACGACGGCCAGGCGACGGCCGGGCTGCGCGGGGCGGATGTCGTGCTGGTCGGCGTCTCGCGCGCCTCCAAGACGCCGACCTGCTTCTATCTGGCCAACCGCGGGGTCAAGGCCGCGAACGTGCCGCTGGTGCCCAACACGCCGCTGGCGCCCGAGCTGACGGAGCTGGACTGCCCGGTGATCGGGCTGACGATCGATCCGCGCACCCTGGTCGAGATCCGCCGCCACCGGGTCCGCGCCATCGCCCCCGGCGGCGTGATGGGCCATATCGGCGAAGCCAGCAACACCTATATCGACCCCGAAACCGTGCGCGAGGAGGTGACGTGGGCCAGGCGCATCTGCACCCGCAATAGCTGGCCGGTGGTCGATGTCAGCCACCGCTCGATCGAGGAAACCGCCGCCGCGGTCATCGAGCTGGGCCAGTTATGGCAAAGCCGGCGTCATCGCGAAGGCCGGTAGGATAGCGCAATCATCCGGGCGAGGCCGCGATGACGCATCACGGAATGATCCGCGCCGTCCGCAACCGGGCGAACAGCTCGAAGAAGCTGTCGTCCGACGACTGGTACTCGAGAAAGCCCAGCCGCCGGCTCCTGGACATGTCGGTGACCACCTCGATCGGCCGCCCGAGATCGGCATCGGTGTGCCAGGGGGAAGCCAGCACGCCCAGATCGGGTTCGGCCAGGCTGTGCCTGCGGGCGATGTCGGCCCAGATCGGACCGGCATCGGCAAGCTGCTGTTCCAGGGGCATGACCTGGCCCGGAAACGGCGCCGGTTCCAGACCGAACCAGTTTGCCAGGCGGCCCCACATCCAGCTCCAGCGGAAGATGTCGCCGTTGACCACGTTGAAGGCCTGGTCGCGTGCCGCCTCGGTGGTGGCGGCCCATTCCAGATGCCGGGCGAGCAGGCGGGCATCGGTCATGTCGGTCAATCCGTTCCATTGCGCGGCCGAGCCGGGAAACAGGAACGGACGGCCGGTCTCGCGGCAGAGGGTGGCGTACGCGGCGAGGGTGACGCCCATGTTCATGGCGTTGCCGAGGGCGTAGCCGATGATGGTGTGGGGACGATGCACGCTCCAGCCGAAGCCGTCGCGCGCGGCGGCGGCGAACAGCTCGTCCTCCTGGGCGTAGTAGAAATTCTCGACCTCCAGACGCGGCTGCTCCTCGCGAAACGGCGTCGCCGGGAGCGCGCCCTTGCCGTAGGCCTCGAACGGCCCGAGATACTGCTTGAGGCCGGTCACCAGGGCCACATGCCGCACCGAGCCGGCCGGCGACAGGGCATCGAGCAGGTTGCGCACCATGGCGCTGTTGACCCGGATGTTGGCCGCCTCGGTGGCCTGCCGCAGCCAGGTCGTGATGAACACCGCCGCGGGACGCAGGCCGGACAGGGCGGAATGCAGCGTGCGCGGGTCGAGCAGGTCGGCCACGACCGGCTGCAGGCCCGCGATATCGGTCGGCGGCCGCCGCGCCAAGCCATGCACCGCCCAGCCCTTGCCGGCCAGATGCCGGCCAAGGTTATTGCCGACGATGCCGCTGGCTCCAACGATGAGCGCCTGTCGGGTCATGTTGCATTCCCTCCGAAGCCGCCCGGCCTGGTTGAGCGTTCCCTCAGGAGCGGATGCTTTCATGCACAATGTCCAGATCGGCAAAGCGCGTGAACTCGCCCTCGAAGAACAGGTCGATCTTGCCGGTCGGTCCATGGCGCTGCTTTTCCAGCAGCAGCTCGGCCTTGTTGTGAACCTGGTCCATGTCGCGCTGCCATTTGTCCATCGCGGCCTGGTACTTGTCCTCGCTGTCGAAGGCCATCTGCTTGGGTGCGCGCTGCTGGAGGTAATACTCGTCCCGGTAGACGAACATCACCGCGTCGGCATCCTGCTCGATCGAGCCGGATTCGCGCAGGTCGGACAGCTGCGGGCGCTTGTCCTCGCGGCTCTCGACCGAACGGGAAAGCTGGCTCAGCGCCAGCACCGGCACCTCGAGCTCCTTGGCGATCGCCTTCAGCCCCTGGGTGATCTGGCTGACCTCCTGCACGCGGCTTTCCGGCTTGGTGCCCACGGTCGGACGCATCAGCTGCAGATAGTCGATCACGATCAGGCTGAGGCCCTTGGTGCGCGCCAGCCGCCGGCAGCGCGTGCGCAGCGCCGACAGCGTGATCGCCGGGGTGTCGTCGATATGCAGCGGCAGGGCGGCCAGTTCGCGGGAGACCTGGATGAAGCGGTCGAACTCCTTCTGCCCGATCTCGCCGCGGCGGATGCGCTCGCCCGACACGCGCGCCTCCTCGGAAAGCAGGCGGGTGGCAAGCTGCTCGGCGCTCATTTCCAGCGAGAAGATCGCCACCGATCCTTTCGGCTGCACCACCCCGCCCGGTCCGCCTGCTTCGCTGTCACGCGCGCGGGCTTCGAGCATCAGCGCGCGGGCCGCGCCGAAGGCGATCTTGGTCGCCAGCGCCGTCTTGCCCATGCCGGGGCGGCCGGCCAGGATCAGCAGGTCGGAGGGATGCATCCCGCCGGTCTTCTTGTCGAGATCGCGCAGCCCCGTGGTCAGGCCGGCGACGCTGCCCGAGCGGTGGAACGCTTTTTCGGCCATCCCGATCGCGTCGGTCAAAGCCCGTTCGAACGTCACGAAGCCGCCGTCCTGGCCCTTTTCCGTAGCCAGGCGGAATAATTGTTCCTCGCCCGCCTCGATCTGGTGGGCGCCATCCAGTTCGGACTCGGCGCCGAAGGCGTTGTTGACCACGGTCTCGCCGATTTCGATCAGCTGCCGGCGGATCCAGGCGTCATGGATCGCGCGGCCATATTCGCCGGCATTGATGATGCCGACCATGGACCCCAGCAGCTCGCCCAGATAGGCCGCCCCGCCAACCGCGTCGAGCAGACCGGAATGCTCGAACTCGGCGCGGAGTGTGACGTGGTCGGCCAACTGGCCGGCTTCGATGCGTCGCGTGATCGCCTGGAAGATGCGGCCATGCAGCGGGTCGGCGAAATGCTCGGGGGCGAGGAACTCGCTCACCCGGTCATAGGCCTTGTTGTTGGCCAGCAGGGCGCCGAGCAGCGCCTGCTCCGCCTGCGGATTGGAGGGCGGAATACGCTGGGAAAGGCCGAACAGGCCCTCGCGCCGGCTGGTTTCGATCTGACTCACCAGGCCTACCCTACGCCTTCATTTCGCGCGATTCAGCCCTTCTTTACCCTGTGGATAATGGGGATGCCTGTGGATAACGGGGATAGCGCCCAAGATCAGTTTCCGGCGGCTTCGGCCGTACGGATGCGCGCGATGGTCGCGGTGGTGGACTGGTCCGGCACCAGCCCGGCCAGCACCAGCCTGCCGCCCGCCGCCTCCACCAGATCGGCCCCGACCACCTGGCCCGGGGCATAATCCGCCCCCTTGATCAGCACGTCGGGAAGCAGGATGCGGATCAGCTCGATCGGCGTGTCCTCGTCGAAGCAGACCACGCAATCGACATGGCGTACCGCCGCCACCACCTGGGCGCGTGCCGACAAGCGGTTGACCGGACGCGAAGCGCCCTTCAGCCGCCGCACGCCGGCATCGGTGTTCAGGGCCACGATCAGCCGGTCGCACGCCGCCCGCGCCGAGGCCAGCAGCGACACATGGCCGGGGTGGAGGATGTCGAAGCAGCCGTTGGTGAAGCCGACAAGCAATCCCTGCGCCTTCCAGCGCTGGACCAGGGCCTGCACATGCGACAGGGTCGCGAGCACGCCTGCTCCCCCCGCACCCGGGTCGGGATGCTCGCCGAACTGCCGGTCGAGCAGCTCAAGCTCCTGCATCACCTCGACGATGTCCGCACTCGCGGTGCCGAGCTTGCCGACCACCACGCCGGCCGCGGCATTGGCGATACGCATCGCGTGCGCCAGCGAATGCCCCCCGCCCCGGGCCAGCGCCATCGCGGCGATCACCGTGTCGCCGGCGCCCGACACGTCGAACACTTCCCGCGCCCGCGCCGGCACCGACAGCACCGCGCCGTCGCGCTCGACCAGGATCATGCCCTTGTCCGAGCGGGTCGCGAGGATCGCCTCGGCTTCGGCCTGTGCCATCACCAGGCGGGCCGCCTGCACCACACCGGCCTCGTCATCCGCGTCCATTCCCGAAGC
>CAXTCT010000096.1:0-7446 GCA_964242565.1 uncultured Acetobacteraceae bacterium
ATCGGCGCCGGCCGCACCAATGTCGCCGAGGCGCTGTACGGCGTGACGCCGGCCGCATCCGGCAGCATCGAGATTGACGGCCGGCCGGCCTGCATACGCAACCCGCGCGACGCGATCGGTCACGGCATGGCGTTCCTGACCGAGGACCGCAAGGCCAGCGGCCTGTTCATGATGCTTTCGGTGCTGGAGAACATGCAGATCGCCTCGGTGGGGAATTTTTCCCCAGCGGGCTTCGTGCGGCAGGACGCCCTGTCGGAGGCGGCCGAAGCGATGCGCGGCGCCCTTCGCGTCAAGACGCCGGACATGGACACGGTGATCGAGACTTTGAGCGGCGGCAACCAGCAGAAGGTGCTGATCGCGCGCTGGCTGATGACGAGCCCGCGTATCCTGATCCTCGACGAACCGACCCGCGGGATCGATGTCGGCGCGAAGTCGGAAATCCACCGGCTGATGTCGGACCTGGTCGCCAAGGGGCTGTCGATCATCATGATCTCGTCCGAGTTGCCCGAGATACTGGGGATGAGCGACCGCATCCTGGTGATGCAGGAAGGCCGCCTCGCCGGCTTCCTCGAACGGCATGAAGCGACCCAGGAGCGGATCATGGAGCTCGCCGCACGATGAACAGCCTTTCCAGGACGTCGGTTCCGGCGCGAGCGAGACGGCCGCGCAAGCTGCCCGTCGAAGCCAGCATCCTCGGCGTGCTGGTCGCCATCGCACTGATCTTCGAGCTGCTCGGCTGGGGCCTGCGCGGGCAGAGCTTCCTTGGCAACAGCGGCCGCCTGCTGATCATCATCCTGCAGGTGTCGATCGTCGGGCTGCTGGCGGTGGGCGTGACCCAGGTCATCATCACGACCGGCATCGACCTCTCCTCGGGCTCGGTGCTGGCGTTGTCGGCCATGGTGGCGGCCAGCCTGGCGCAGGAGGGCGGCTATTCGCGCGCGGTATTTCCCGGACTGGGCGACCTGCCGATCGTCGTGCCGGTGCTCGCGGGCCTGCTCGTCGGCGCCGTCGCGGGATTATGCAACGGCACCCTGGTGACGTGGGGGAGGCTGCCGCCGTTCATCGCGACCCTGGGCATGATGGTCACCGCGCGCGGTCTCGCCCGTCTCTACACCCATGGCCAGCCGATCAGCATGCTGAGCGACCCGTTCACCGCCATCGGCGCGGGTGCCAGGCCGGTGTTCATCTTTCTGCTGGTCGCCGCGATCTTCCATGTCGCCCTGCGCTACACGCGCTACGGCAAATACACCTACGCCATCGGTGGCAACATCCAGGCCGCCCGCGTGTCCGGCATCAACGTCAACCGGCATCTGATGATTGTCTACACCATCGCGGGCGCGCTGTCGGGCCTGGCCGGCATCATCATGGCGGCCAGGGCCACCAGCGGCCAGGCCGGCATGGGCATGTCGTACGAGCTCGATGCGATCGCGGCGGCGGTGATCGGCGGCACCAGCCTGTCGGGGGGCATCGGCCGCATCACCGGCACCGTGATCGGCACGCTCATCCTCGGCGTGATGACGAGCGGTTTCACCTTTCTGGGCGTGGACGCCTACATCCAGGACATCGTCAAGGGGCTTATCATCATCGCCGCGGTGATGGCCGACCAGTTCCGCCGCCGGGGCACCGCTCGATAGGCCGGGACGGCTCGCCGCAAATTAGCCGGAATGAACTCCAGGGCGGGTTTCGTAGCGCACGAAAGATACAAGGGAGAATATCATGAAAAAAACTCTGGCCGCCGCGGCTTGCGCGCTCGTGTTGGCTGCCGCTGCTCCAGCGGGGGCCAAGCCGCTCAACATCGGCGTTTCCATGGCCTTGTTCGACGACAATTTCCTCACCGCGGTCCGTCAGGCGATGAGCGCACATGCGGCATCGATGCCGGACGTGCATATTCAGTTCCAGGATGCGCAGGGAGATGTCGGCAAGCAGCTCAGCGAGGTGCAGAACTTCATCTCGCAGAAGGTCGACGCGATCATCGTCAACCCCGTCGACACCTCGACCACAAAGCGCATCACGTCGGCCGCCGTCGCCGCCGGCATCCCGCTCGTCTACGTCAACCGCAAGCCGGACGAGACGACGCTGCCGCCGGGCGTCGCCGTGGTGGCTTCGGACGACAGGCTGGCGGGACGGCTGCAGATGACGTCGCTGGCCGGGAAGATGCACGGCCAGGGCAACCTCGTGATCATGCTGGGCGACCTCGCCAACAACTCGACCCAGGGCCGCACCGCCGGGGTCAAGGAGGTGCTCGCGAAATTCCCCGGCATCAAGGTCGTCGAGGAGCAGACCGCGAACTGGGAGCGCACCAAGGCAATCGACCTGATGAACAACTGGATCACCAAGGGCGACAAGATCACCGCCGTCGCGGCCAACAACGACGAGATGGCGCTGGGGGCGATCATCGCGCTGCGTTCCAACGGCGTCGATCCCAGGACGATGGCGATCGGCGGCAGCGACGCCACCCCGGACGCGCTCGACGCGCTGGGCAAGGGGACCCTGACCGTCACGGTGTTCCAGAACGCCAAGGGGCAGGGCACCACCGCAGTCGATGACGCGATCAAGCTGGCGCACGGCGACAAGGTCGCTCAGTACGACACGGTCGCCTACGAACTTGTCACCCCGCAGAATTACAGGACATTTCTCAACCGCTGACCAACGCCTCCGCCTGTCGAAACATCGATCTCTTGCAACCGGAGTTGTAACATGATCTGATCACGAGGATGTTATCAAGGAAACCGGTGCATGATCGTCCGGCACCATGATGCGGTGGTGGCTCCAAAGCTTCCGGGTGGCCCGCGCTTCCTCGAAGCCCCGGGCCTGTTCAACGCCCCAGGTGTCGCGGCGGAGAAGCCGCCGGCGGTGGCGCCAATGGCGGGGAACCTGGCGGGACGCCGGGTTGCTCCTGCTGGAGGATGAGCCGCTGGTGGCGATGGTGATGAAAGAGTTCCTGCTCGAGCTCGGCTGCGAGGTGCTGGGTCCGGAAAGGACGCTGGAGGCGGCCCTGCGGCGGGGCAAGGCGGAAGCCGGACGGATCGACGCGGCGGTTCTCGACGTCAACCTGTCGGGATGCCCCGCCTTCCCGGTGGCCGACATGCTGGCTCGGCAGGGCGTGCCGGTGATCCTCGCCACCGGCTACGGCGACCTGCCCGACGGGCGGTTGCCCGGCAAGGCCTGCGTGCTGCTGCGCAAGCCGATCCGGCGCGGCGAGCTGGAGGCGATGTTGTCGCACAGGCTGCCGCCGCTGCCGGGAGTGCTATCCGACAGGGCCGCGAAACCGGTTGCCAAGCCTGGTTCGCAGTAAATATAACGTTACAATACGCTCGGTTTCCAATGGTCATGTTCGCGAAGGGCATCCTGGACGAGTTGCGTGGAGGGCCCTTGTTGAACGAAATGGTCGCGTGCTCCCGGATCGATCTGCTCCGCCAGCAGACTGTCCTGGCGAAATTCGGCGAGCTGGCGCTGCGATCCAACGATCTGGACGAAATCCTGACCGAAGCCTGCCATCTGGTGGGCGAAAGTCTCGGCACCAATCTCGCCAAGGTGATGGAGCTTCTGGATGATGGCTCCAGCCTGCATGTCAGGGCAGGCGTGGGCTGGAAACCAGGCGTGGTCGGCGTGGTAACCCTGAGGGCGGACGCCGGAACCTCGGAGGGATATGCCCTAAAGACCGGCGAGCCGATGGTCTCGCCCGACATCGAAACCGAGACCCGCTTCATCTATCCGCAGTTCCTGACCGATAACGGGGTTCGCGCCGTCGCCAACGTGGTCATCCTCGGTGGCGAGGGCCGGCGTCCCTTCGGGATATTGCAGATCGACAGCCGCACGCCCCGCGGCTTCGATGTCGACACCATCACGTTCCTGCGCAGCTATGCCAACCTCATTGCCGCCGCGGTTGACCGACTGCGCGTGATCGACGAGGTCCGCAGCGGGCAGCAGCGGCTCCGGCTTGCGCTGGAGGCCAGCAGGATGGGCAGCTGGGAGCTCGACCTGGCCAGCGGCCTCGCCACCTGCACCGGGCGCGCGCTGGAGATCTTCGGCTATCCCGAACAATCCGCGGCCGCGGGGCCGAACCGGCTCGCGACATGGAGTTACGACAGCTTCCTCGGCCATGTGCTGCCGGAGGATCGCGCCAGCGTCATCGGGGTTTTCAGCCGCGCCAGGGCAACCGGGGCGGACTGGCATCTCGAATGCCGCATCCATCGCCAGGGCGACGGCGCGCTCCGCACCATCGAGATCCAGGGGAGTGCGGCCTTTGTTCATGCCAAGGCGGCACCGACCCATCTGCTGGGCATCATGGCCGACATCACGGCGCGCAAGACCAACGAGCAGGCGCTGCGCGAGGCCCATGAAGCGCTCAGCCTGTCGCACGAACAGCTCAGCCATTCCCATGACGCCCTTGAGGCACGCGTGGCCGAACGCACCCATGAACTGGTCGAGGCCAATGTCCGGCTGCAAAAGGCGGCGCTGGAGCGTGAGCAGGTCGAGGAGGCCTTGCGGCAATCCAACAAGATGGAGGCGGTCGGCCAGCTCACCGGCGGCCTGGCACATGATTTCAACAACCTGCTGACCGCCATCTCGGGCAGCCTGGAGATGGTCGGTATCCGGGCCGCCCAGGGACGCACCCGCGAACTCGCCCGCTACATCGATGCGGCTCTGCTGTCGACCAACCGCGCGGCGACCCTGACCCATCGCCTGCTCGCCTTCTCCCGCCGGCAGACGCTGGATCCCAAACCGACCAACGTGAACCAGATGGTCGGCGGCATGATCGACCTGTTCCGTCGAACGGTGGGGCCGTCGATCGAGATCCAGATCAAGCTGCCGGACGACCCGTGGCTGCCGTTGTGCGACCCGCATCAACTCGAGAGCGCGCTGCTCAACCTTGTCATCAACGCCCGCGATGCGATGCCCGATGGAGGCCGGCTGGTCATCGAGACCGCGAACATCGTCGCACCCGATCGGCGTGCGCGGCCGCGCGGTCCGATCAATCTGCCGCCAGGCGACTATGTGGCCCTGTGCGTCACCGACACCGGCTCGGGCATGACCCCCGAGGTGCTGGGGCGGGCGTTCGATCCGTTCTTCACGACCAAGCCGCTCGGCCAGGGCACCGGCCTTGGTTTGTCCATGATCTACGGCTTCATCGAGCAATCGGGCGGCCATGTTCATCTGCGCAGCCAGCCTGGACAGGGCACGACCGTGACCATCCACCTGCCCCGCTATGCCGGGGCGGTTGAAATCGCAGCCAAGGACGGCGTGGCTGCCGATATGCCCGGAGTGGGTGCCAGCGCGGTCGTCCTGGTGGTCGAGGACGAGCCGCATGTGCGCCTGATCGTCGTCGACGTGCTCAGGGACCATGGCTACACCGTGATGGAAGCCGCCGATGGACATGCCGGATTGCGTATCCTGGAATCCACCAGCCGGATCGACCTGCTGGTGACGGATATCGGCCTGCCCGGCGGCATGAACGGCCGCCAGCTCGCCGAGGCGGCGCAGCAGGGACATCCAAGCCTCAAGGTGCTGTTCATCACCGGCTATGCCAACGGGGTCGCGGTGAATGATCTCCAGGACCAGAGCATGCAGGTCGTCACCAAGCCGTTCGCGATGGATCAGCTGGTGGCCAAGGTTCGAACCATCCTGGATGCCTGACCGGACCCGGCTAACAGCGGGACGGCTATCGCATTGCATGATGCGCGATTGAACAGCAATTTGGCGGGGATGTTCAGGCGCCGTATCGAGGTCACCACCGCGACCATGCTCCAGCGCTACCGCGCCGGGCTTTTTCCGATGGCCGAAACGCGGGATGCGGGCGACCTGTTCTGGCTCGATCCGGAACGGCGCGGGGTATTGCCGCTCGACGGCTTCCATCTGCCGCGCCGGCTGCGCCGGACGGCGCTGTCCGACGAGTACCAGGTGGTGGTCGATACCCGTTTCGAGGCGGTGATCGATGGCTGTGCGGCATCCTCCCCGGGGCGCGAGGAGAGCTGGATCAACCGCGAGATCCGCGCGCTGTTCCTGGCACTGCATCAGCAGGGTCACGCGCACAGCGTCGAGTGCCTTCACGACGGCGTTCTCTGCGGCGGTCTCTACGGATTGATGATCGGAGGCGCCTTCTTCGGCGAGAGCATGTTCAGCCGCCGGCGGGACGCCTCCAAGGTGGCCCTCGTGCATCTGGTGGCACGCCTGCGGCTCGGCGGCTTCACGCTGCTGGACACGCAATTCATCACCGCGCATCTGGCGCAGTTCGGCGCCCTCGAAATCCCGCGCGCCCGCTATCTCGAACTGCTTGGCGCCGCGACGAGGCTGGCCGCGCATTGGCCGGGCGAACCGGCCGAGATACGCGCCGAAATCCAGCGCATGGCATCCGGACCCGGGTCCTGACCGGCCTGTGACGCAACCAATCCCCTCCGGTCGCGCGTTGGAAGTCCGCCGGCCGCGCCACTTCCGGCGAACCCGCAATTCAAGGCCAAGACCATGCGCCGCCTCGTGCTTGCCGCCTCCGTTTGTGTTCTTTCCTCTGTCCTCCCCGGGGCCGTGCTCGCGGCCTCGCCGCCGCAGGCACAGCCGCCGGATCATCCGCCCTTCATGCCGACGCGCGACGTCAGCGTGGTCTACGACGTCCAGCCGGACGGAGCGCCGACTGCCCAGCGCATCACGGTCTCGTTCGCGGGCGGTGGCCGGATGATGCGTATCGACAGCCCGGACGGGCAGGGCGACACCATTCTCGACCGCGACCGCAAGCTGATGACGATCGTCGTCAACAACGCCCGCGTCTACATGCAGATGCCGGAGCGCGAGGAGCTGCGCAGCCCGTTCCTGCTCGATTCGAGCATGAATTTCGTGGCCAGCGGCAGCGGCCATGTCGCCGGACTGGATTGCGCGAACTGGTCCATCGCCGCGCCCTCCGGCAACGCCACCGCCTGCGTCACCCCGGACGGCGTGGTGCTGAGCGAGGCCGGTGCGGATTCCGAGGGGGCCCGCGGGCATCTGACGGCACAGCAGGTCACCTATGCTCCCCTCCCGCCGTCGCTGTTCCAGCCTCCCGCCGGCTATAACCGTGTCGCGCATCCGGAAGGTCCGGCGCCCTACGCACGCGGCATGGACGGGCCCGGGGGAGCGATGACCGGTCCCGCCGCTCCATGAAGGGCGGCCCGGGTTGGCGCGTGCAATCATTTGCAATGCGCCTGCCGCTTCGTTGCCGCATAATCGCCATCGAGACCAGGCTCTATGCAGGCGTGCGACCGATCACCATATCGGTCAGGGCGAAGCGCCGTTGGCGGTTTGGTTGAGCCATCGGCGGCGTCGTCGAAGAAGGAAGGTTGATTTCGTCATGCGCAACAGAATGCGTGTTCTCCTGGCCCTGCCGCTGCTGGCGGCCAGCCTGGCCGTCGCCAGCGCGCCACCGGCAGAGGCGCAGTGGCATCATGGCTATGGCGGCTATCGCGGCGGCTACGGCCA
>CAXTCT010000097.1:0-7433 GCA_964242565.1 uncultured Acetobacteraceae bacterium
ATCGGCCTCGCTGGCCGAACGCGTCCCGGTGATGCCGGTGATGCTGACATAATAGATGAAGCCCGACGCCCCACGCAGCACGGTAGGAAGGCGCTGGCTGGTGGTGGTGGGCGCCACCAGGCGGATGATGTCCAGGCCCTCGGCCTCGGCCGGGGCTTCCAGCAGGTCGGCTTCCTCCGGCGGCAGGTCGACCACGATCAGTCCGTCGACGCCGGCCCGGGCGGCATCGGCGCAGAAGCGGCCGGCCCCATGGCTTTCGATCGGGTTGAGATAGCCCATCAGGATCACCGGCGTGGAGCGGTCACGCTCGCGAAAGCGGCGCACCATCTCCAGCGCGCGCGGGATCGTGGCGCCGGCACGCAGGCCTCGGTTGGCCGCGGCCTGGATGGTCGGTCCATCGGCCATCGGATCGGTGAAGGGCATGCCGATCTCGATCAGGTCCGCGCCGGCACCGGGCATGCCTTGCAGAATCGCCAGGGCGGTTTCGAAATCCGGGTCGCAGGCTTCCAGGAACGGGATCAGCGCGCCCCGCCCCTGCCGTGCGAGATCCTCGAACCGGGCTTTTATGCGATGGGGATGGGTCAAAGTGCGACCCCCAGATGCCCGGCCACGGTGGCCATGTCCTTGTCGCCCCGGCCCGAGAGATTCATCAGGATGATCTCGTCCTTCCCCATCCCGGGGGCGATCTTGGCGACATGGGCGATCGCATGGGCGCATTCGAGGGCGGGGATGATGCCCTCGGTGCGCGTGCAGAGCTGGAAGGCATCCAGCGCCTCGCTGTCGGTGATGCCGACATATTCGGCGCGGCCGATCTCGTGCAGCCAGGCATGCTCGGGGCCGATGCCCGGATAATCGAGCCCGGCGCTGATGCTGTGCGCCTCGGTGATCTGGCCCTCGTTGTCCTGCAACAGATAGGTCCGGTTGCCGTGCAGCACGCCCGGGCGGCCCCGGTTGATGCTGGCGGCCTGCTCGCCGCTATCCAGGCCGCGTCCGGCCGCCTCGACGCCGATCAGGCGCACCGACGGCTCATCGAGGAAGGGATGGAAGATCCCCATGGCATTGGAGCCGCCGCCGACCGCGGCCACCACCGCATCGGGCAACCGCCCTTCGGCCTCGTGCAGCTGGGCGCGGGCCTCGTCGCCGATCACGCACTGGAAATCGCGCACCATTGCCGGATAGGGATGCGGGCCGGCCACGGTGCCGATCAGGTAATAGGTGTCATGCACATTGGCCACCCAGTCGCGCATCCCCTCGTTCATGGCGTCCTTGAGGGTGCCGGCGCCGCTATGCACCGCATGCACCTCGGCGCCCAGCAGGCGCATCCGGAACACGTTGGGCTGCTGGCGCTGGATGTCGGTGGCGCCCATGTAGATCACGCATTTCAACCCGAACAGGGCGCAGACCGTCGCCGTGGCGACGCCGTGCGAGCCGGCACCGGTCTCGGCGATGATGCGGGTGCGGCCCATGCGACGGGCCAGCAGGATCTGGCCCATGACGTTGTTGAGCTTGTGCGAGCCGGTATGGTTGAGCTCCTCGCGCTTGAGGTAGATGCGGGCGCCGCCCAGTTCGGCGGTCAGGCGGCGGGCGAACCAGAGCGGGCTGGGACGGCCGACATAATCCTTGAGATGAAAATCGAGGTCGCGTCTGAAGCCGGGATCGGCTTTCGCCGCCTCATAGGCAGCCTCCAGCTCGAGGATCAGCGGCATCAGCGTCTCGGCGACGAAGCGTCCGCCGAAGATGCCGAAACGGCCGCGGTGATCGGGACCATGGCGCAGGCTGTTGGCCCGGTCGGCCAGCACCGCCGTCACGGATTGCGGCACGGCCTCGAGCTGGGTCTGTACAGTCACTTTCGATCTCCCGTCCTGCGGACTACCTAGCGCAGCGGGCCCTCAAGGTCACGTCTCTCACGGAGGTTCCATGTTCCTTGCCCACGCGCCTGGCCGCCCGGCGCTTCCGGTCCGCGACGAGCGTGACTCCGAACTGGCCAGCTGGCTCGACCTGATCAATCCGACCGAAGCCGAATGCGCCCTTGCGGCGGCGCTGACCGGCCTGCGCATCCCGACACGCGAGCAGCTCGAGGAGATCGAGAACTCCAGCCGGCTGATGATGGAGGGCCGGGTCTTCTATCTCTCGACACCTTTGGTGCGTCGCGTGGACGATGACGAGATCTCCCAGGTCAGCCCGATCGGCTTCGTGCTCAGCCCCGACCGGCTGATCACCATCCGCTTCACGGCCTTCAAGACGTTCGAGACGGTCGGCGAGCATGTCACCGACATGGCCGGCGGCTGCGGCGCGGATGCCACCCTGATCATGCTGATCGAAGCGATGATCGACCGCCTGGCCGACCTGCTTGAACGGGTCGGCGCCGAACTGGACATGCTTTCCAACCGCATCTTTCGCGCCAGCAAGATCGAGCGGGACGATGTCGACAAGGCCCTGCGCGACCTGCTGCGCCGGGTTGGCCGATCCGCCGACCTGCTGTCGGACATACGCGAAAGCCTGCTCGGGCTAGGCCGCATCGCGCTTTATGTCGGCGAGCATGCTCCCGCCGAGATGCATGCCCCGCTCAAGCTGCCACTAGCCACGATTGGGCGCGATATCAGCAGCTTGAACGATTATGTCGCGCAATCCAACAACCAGGTGCAGTTCCTGCTGGACGCGACCTTGGGCTTTATCAGCATCGAGCAGAATAACGGCATCCGCCTGTTGACCGTGGTCAGCTTCATCGGCGTGCCGCCGACGCTGATCGCCAGCATCTATGGCATGAATTTCAAGAACATACCGGAACTGAACTGGACCTACGGCTATTTCTACGCCCTGGGCATGATGGCGCTGACGATCGCCGGCCCGCTATTCGTGTTCTGGCGCAAGGGCTGGCTCGGTTCCCGCTGACGATCGATATCTGGCCGAAAGAGAGTTGACGCGGGGCCTTGAGCCGCCTTAAGGTCTATGCATTCCGGCTGCAGGCTCCGTTTGCGAGTGCTGGGCCGGCTGACTTCCGCTCGGAGCGACGCTGGACGATACAGGCCTGGGGCTTCTCCCTCGCCGGTCCAACGGACGTTCCATCCAGGTCTGGACCCAGCTTCCCGACCATGTGACGCGGCTCGTTTCATCTCCCTTTCGACCTGCCATTCGAGGCGTCCCAATGCACCTCGCCGAACTCAAGACCAAATCCCCTTCCGACCTGCTGTCCTACGCGGAGTCTCTGCAGATCGAGAACGCCTCATCCCTGCGCAAGCAGGACATGATGTTCGCCATTCTCAAGAACCTGGCCGACAACGACCAGGCGATCCACGGCGACGGCACGCTGGAGATCCTATCGGACGGCTTTGGCTTCCTGCGTTCGCCGGAGGCCAATTATCTGCCCGGACCGGACGACATCTATGTCAGTCCGAGCCAGGTGCGGCGCTTCGGGTTGCGCACCGGCGACAGCGTCGAGGGCCAGATACGGGCACCTCGTGACGGTGAACGCTACTTCGCGCTGCTGAAGGTCAACACGATCAATTTCGAGCCGCCCGAGGCGGTGCGTCACCGGATCAACTTCGACAATCTGACCCCGCTCTATCCCGATCGCCGCCTGAAGATGGAGTTCGAGACCGCTTCGGCCCCGATCCCTGGCAAGGGCCAGAACAAGGACTTCACCTCCCGGGTGATCGACCTTGTCTCGCCGATCGGCATGGGCCAGCGCGCCCTGATCGTGGCACCCCCGCGTACCGGCAAGACCGTGATGCTGCAGAGCATCGCGACCGCCATCTCGGCCAATCATCCGGAAGTATTCCTGATCGTCCTGCTGATCGACGAGCGGCCGGAGGAAGTGACCGACATGGCCCGCTCCGTGAAGGGCGAGGTCGTATCCTCCACCTTCGACGAGCCGGCAACCCGCCATGTCCAGGTGACCGAGATGGTGCTGGAAAAGGCCAAGCGCCTGGTCGAGCACAAGCGTGACGTGGTGATCCTGCTCGACAGCATCACCCGCCTCGCGCGCGCCTACAACACCGTCGTTCCGTCATCCGGCAAGGTGCTGACCGGTGGTGTGGATGCCAACGCCCTGCAGCGGCCGAAGCGCTTCTTCGGCGCGGCCCGCAACATCGAGGAAGGTGGCTCGCTGACGATCATCGCGACCGCGCTGATCGACACCGGCAGCCGCATGGACGAGGTTATTTTCGAGGAGTTCAAGGGCACCGGCAACTCCGAGCTTATCCTCGACCGCAAATTGTCCGACAAGCGCACCTTCCCCGCCATCGACATCACCAAGAGCGGCACGCGCAAGGAGGAATTACTGGTAGACAAGGCCTCCTTGTCCAAGATGTGGGTACTCCGACGCATCCTCTCGCCGATGGGCACGATGGATGCCATGGACTTCCTGCTCGACAAGCTGAAATACAGCAAGACGAACCAGGACTTCTTCGACGCCATGAATACCTAGCACGTCAGCACGGGACCGGATGGACCGGGCGCGAAACTTCGCGCGCCCGACCCGGACGCAACCCCAAGGAAAGCCAATCCAATACAAGCCGCCGGTCAGCGACAGTGAAGCCGCGCGGCAGATCTCCGTCCGGCGCCACGATGCGGCATACGCGGAAAGCCGACAAACACTGGTGTTGGCGGAAAGGCTCAGCACCATGAAAAGGCTTGCCATCGCGACGTAATGGATCACACCACGGCCGGCGACCGCCGCAGAAATGCGCCACGAAAGCGGCGATAGCCGCGAGCCGTCGCGCACGGTCGCTCCCTTACCGCCTCCAGGCGGTCTCGCCCGCTTTAGTATTTGCGGTAGAACCCGCCGACGCCTTACCGTCAGATCGATCGCCCGATCAGCTCCTTCATCAGCTCGTTGGCGCCGCCATATATCGGCTCGATGCGTGCATCGATAAACATCCTGGCGATCGGGTAATCCAGGATATAGCCATGGCCACCAAACAACTGCAGGCATCGATCAACGATCCTGCATTGTTCCTCGCTGGTCCACCATTTAGTCATCGACGCGAGTTCAACCGTCATCTCACCGGCGACCATCTTCCCGATGATATGGTCGGTGAAGATCCGAGCGATCGTGGCGACGGTTTTAATCTCCGCCAGTTCGAAGCGAACATGCTGTAGATCGATTAGCCGCTTATCGAACATCGGCCGATCTTTTGCGTGCTCGGCGGTCACACGGAAGGCGTGTTCCATGACGGCAGCGCAGTTCACCCCGATCAGGGCGCGCTCGTAGGTCAGGTCCTGCATCATCTGCCCAAAGCCGCGCCCCTCGACGCCCCCTAGCACAGCGTCGAGCGGAACATGACAATCGTCGAAGAACAGTTCGCAGGTATCCGAGCCATGCAGTCCGATCTTCTTCAGCCGTCGCCCGACGCGAAATCCCTCCGTCCTGGTTTCGAACAGCAGCAGGGAGATACCCTTGGCCTTGAGCGACGGGTCCGTCTTCACGGCCAACACGATCAGATCCGCGATCGAACCATTGGTGATAAAGGTCTTCGAGCCATTCACGACATAGCCGTTGCCCGATCGAGTGGCTTTGGTCCGCAGGTTCTGCAGATCGGTGCCGCCGCCCGGCTCGGTCATGCCCATGGCGCCAATCATCTCGCCGGTCGCCAGGCGTGGCAGATAGACCTGCTTCTGCTCCTCCGTGCCGTAACGTTGGATGTAATGAGCGGCAATCACATGGATCTGCTTACCGGCCCGCCAGCTCGTGTCTCCGGCAAGACAAAGTTCGTGCGCCACCACCGCCTCGTGAGCGAAGGTTCCGCCGCTGCCTCCAAAGTCGGCGGAGATGTCAGGCAGGAGCAGTCCAAGCTCGCCCGACTTCAGCCAAACCGACCGATCGGTCGCCCCTTCCTCCAGCCAGCGCTCCTGGCTCGGCATCACCTCGTTCGCGACGAACCGGCGTGTGACATCTCCGAGCGCCACGACGTCGTCGGTGTACCAATTTGGCTTGCAGTCATCCAAGAACATTTATCTTCACCTTGAACGGCTTAAGGTCCGCTTATAGCCGCAGCCACGTCTGGCGCCCAGGTTAGCTCCGCGGTTCTGGCGCATTATCGTCCAATCCGACGATTTTTTATAGGAGCCGCTCGGAAGTTGTTCCGTTCCAGGGCTTGGACTAGTGACGTGTGCGTCGGCGGCGACGCTATCGCCACAGGAACGTGAGCTGTGAGAAAAGCCCGAACATTCGATGCAAGCCAGAAAGCCAAAACGGCCGGTCGCGATAAAGGGCCGAACCGCACCCCACCAAGGCGGTCAGATCCTCGATCGCGCGTATCTGTCGGAACCATCGCTCTCGACCAAGGCGACGCTCATCCTGCTACATGCGCCGGCTGGCTTCGGCAAGACCACCCTGATGCTGGACCTGCGTCGACGCCTTGAGCAGGATGGAATACATACCGCATGGCTCACGCTGGATCGGAGCGATAGTGATCTGAGCCGGTTCCTGCCGGCGCTCAAGACCACGCTGACCGACGTCGTCCCCGGCCTCCTGAAGACGAGGCGCCCTTCGTCGGGATCCGGCAGCCTGGCTCTCGGCTTCCTTGAGGCAATTGCCGCCCATAGCGCTCCATTTGCGCTGTTCCTCGATGATTTCCAGTTCGGGCAGGGCGCCGAGGTTCCCGGCCTTGTCCGCGAGCTGATCGGCGCGCTGCCTGAAGGGGCACGCGTGGTCATAGGCTCGCGTAACACCCCTGACCTGGGTCTAGGCCTCCTGCGCGTCCGTGGCCAACTCGTCGAGCTAGAGCAGGCCCAGCTCCGCTTCACTGTAGAGGAGACCGGTGTCTACCTTCGGGACCTGCGTGGCCTGCACCTGTCGAGCCAGGACGTCTCCAGTCTGCACCGGGGCACGGAAGGCTGGCCGGCCGCGCTCTGGATCGCCGCGCACTCGCTGCAGAACCGTGCCGATCCCAGCCGCTTCATCGCGGGCTTCACCGGATCGAATGTAGCGATTGGCGCATATCTTCTGGAAGACGTGTTATCCCGACAGGACGAGCACACGCGCCGCTTCCTGCTTCGCACGAGCCTGGTCAGAGATCTGCTCCCGTCGTTGTGCGATCGGCTCTGCGACAGCACCGACAGCCTCGACATGCTGCAGCGGCTAGAGCGCGAGCACCTGTTTCTCGCGCCAAATGTAGCGGCCGATCCCTCCTGGCGCTACCATAGCATGTTTGCCGCCTTCCTGCGCTTGCAGCTCGACCGCCAAGATCCAGGCTTGTCGGTAACACTGCACCGGGCTGCCGCGAGCTGGTATCTCGAACACGACAGGAAGATCGCCGCGATCGAGCATCTGCTTGAGGCCGGCGATACCGTCATCGCTCTCCGCCTGCTGTCCCGCCAGGCGGTTCGGCTGCTCCAGCAAGGGCGGCTGCGCCTGCTGGCGCGCTGGCTCGATCCGCTGCTGGAAGACGGCCGGCTGGAGGGCTGGTTCGCTCTGCAGCTGGTGCATGCCT
>CAXTCT010000098.1:0-7400 GCA_964242565.1 uncultured Acetobacteraceae bacterium
CGGATCGGCCAGCTTGGCGTCCTCGACGACGACGTTGGCCGGCAGGCGATGCTCGCGCCAAAGGAAATAATGGATGTCCTCGTAGGCCGGCAGCACGCGGCCCGGATCGAGCTGCAGCCGCGTCGCCAGCGCGCGTCCGAAACCAGCGGCGTCCTCTGCCGTGGCATCGTCCTCGTCGTCATCCGATGCGAGCCACGCGGGGTCGTTCCAGACCGCGACGCCGTCCTCGCGCCAATGCGCCTGCAACGCCCAGCGCGGCAACTGCTCGCCCGGATAATGCTTGCCGACGGTGTATTGCAGGGCCGCACCCGGCGACCAGAGCGACGCCAGCCTGCGTATCAGCCGGCCGGCGAGCGGACGCTTGGTCGGGCCGAGCGCGTCGCTGTTCCATTCCGCGGCGTCCATGTCGTCCGCGGCGATGAATGTGGGCTCCCCGCCCATGGTGAGACGCACGTCACCGGCGGCAAGAGCCTGATCGACCGCCTCGCCGGCCGCCAGGATCGCCTGCCAGGTGGGCTCGTCATACGGTGCGGTCGTACGCGGCGTCTCGGCGATACGGGTGATGCCCATCGCGAAATCGAAACTCGTCT
Organism: uncultured Acetobacteraceae bacterium; assembly: GCA_964242565.1. Classification (GTDB taxonomy): domain Bacteria; phylum Pseudomonadota; class Alphaproteobacteria; order Acetobacterales; family Acetobacteraceae; genus Lichenicoccus. The sequence continues at coordinate 591 of CAXTCT010000098.1, forward strand.
CGCATGGGCCGGCGGTTCCGCTGATGGCCGCCGCCGACGCCGGCTCGGGACTGGCGGCAAGCGGAATATGCCCCTCGCCCGCCAGCAGCCCCGAAGTGACATCGAAGCCGACCCAGCCGGCGCCGGGCAGATAGATCTCGGCCCAGGCATGCAGATCGGTGAAATCCGCGGCCGGACCCTGCGGGCCGGTGCCTTGGGTGTTGTCGTCGGCCTTGAGCTGGATCAGATAGCCGGACACGAAACGCGAGGCGAGGCCGAGGTGGCGCGCGACCTGGACGAACAGCCAGGCGGAGTCGCGGCACGAGCCGCGTCCATTGGCCAGTGTTTCCTCAGGCGTCCAGACACCGGCCTCCAGCCGCACGACATAATCGACGCTGTCCCGCAGCCTGGTGTTGAGCGCCATGAGCATCGGCACGGTGCGCTGGGTGTCGCGCGGGATGCCGGCAAGCAGGTTGTTGAGCATTGGACCGGCGGGGAGCGGCGTACGGAACGGCAGCAGCTCGGCATCGAGCAGCTTGTCGTAGGCGAAGGGCCACTCCTCCGCTGCGGGCTCGAGGAAGAAATCGAACGGATTGATCGTGGCCATGTCGGCCAGCAGATCGACGGTGACCTCGAAATGCGTCACCCGATCGGGAAACACCACCCGGGCAAGAAAATTGCCCTGCGGATCCTGCTGCCAGTTCAGGAAATGCCCGGCCGGCTCGATCTTGAGGGCATAGGACAGCACCGGCGTGCGCGAATGCGGAGCGGGACGCAGCCGGATGGTCTGCGGTCCCAGCGCGACGGGCTGGTCATAGCGATACGAGCTGCGGTGGGTTAGGGCGACCTGGAGCGTCATCGGCCTCTCCTGACAGGCAAAGGGCCTTCCCCTCGGCCTTACCAAGGATCAAGCCCTTGGAACCCGCGACGATCAGGCGCTGGGGCCGAGCCCCGGACTTCAGGCCGGGAGGCCGTCCTCGAAGTCCGGCGCGGCCGGACGCGGACCACTATCGAGCCCTTTTGCCGAAACATCACGGTCGATCAGCTCGATCACCGCCATGTCGGCGGCGTCGCCGTGGCGCATGCCGGCGCGCAGCACGCGGGTATAGCCACCGGCGCGGGATTTGTAGCGATCGGCGATGGTGGAGAATAATTTCGCCACGATCACGTCGTCACGCAGCTGCGCATAGGCCTGACGGCGGGCATGCAGGCCGCCGCGCTTGCCCAGCGTGATCAGCTTCTCGGCAACCGGACGCAGCTCCTTCGCCTTGGGCAAGGTCGTGGTGATCTGCTCGTGCTTGATGAGCGCCACGGCCATGTTCCGGAACATGGCCAGACGGTGGGACGATGTAACGCCGAGCTTACGGCCGGCAACTCCGTGACGCATGTCAGATATTCCTGTTGTCGGTCAAAGCTCAGAACGGCTCGTCGAGCCGCTTGGCCAGGTCTTCGATATTCTCGGGCGGCCAGGACGGCACGTTCATGCCAAGCGACAGCCCCATGGAGGTGAGCACCTCCTTGATCTCGTTGAGAGACTTGCGGCCGAAATTCGGCGTGCGCAGCATTTCCTGCTCGGTCTTCTGAACGAGATCGCCGATATAGACGATGTTGTCGTTCTTCAGGCAGTTGGCCGAACGCACCGACAATTCGAGTTCGTCGACCTTGCGCAGCAGATTGCGGTTGAACGGCAGGTCGTCCTGCGGCTCCTCGGGACGCACCGGACGCGGCTCGTCGAAATTGATGAAGAGCTGCAACTGGTCCTGCAGGATGCGGGCGGCCAGAGCCACGGCATCCTCGGGGGTGACGGCGCCATTGGTCTCGACCGTCAGCAGCAGCTTGTCATAGTCGGTGACCTGACCCACACGGGTCGGCTCGACCTTGTAGGAGACGCGACGCACGGGCGAGTAGATCGCATCGATCGGGATCAACCCGATCGGCGCGTCCTCGGGACGGTTGGCCACGGCCGGGACATAGCCCTTGCCGAGGTTGACGGTGAATTCCATGCCCAGCTTGACGCCGTCATCGAGCGTGCAGATCACGAGATCCGGGTTCATCACCTCGATGTCGTGGCCGACCTGGATCTGGCTGGCGCGGACCTCGCCGGGCCCCGTTGCGGTCAGCACCATGCGCTTGGGACCTTCGCCATGCATACGCAGGGCGAGCTGCTTGATGTTCAGCACGATGTCGGTGACATCCTCGCGGACGCCGGGGATCGAGGAGAACTCATGCAGCACGCCATCGATCTGCAGCGCCGTTACCGCGGCGCCCTGCAGCGACGAAAGCAGGATGCGCCGGATGGCGTTGCCGAGCGTCATGCCGAAGCCGCGCTCCAGCGGCTCGGCCACGATCGTCGCCGTGCGCGACGGCTCGGCGCCAGGCTCGACTTCCAGCTTTTCCGGCTTGATCAGGGACTGCCAGTTCTTCTGGAGGACCAAGGTGGTGGCCTTTCACAACGAGGAACGCCGTCGGAGAGACGGCGGCCAGAACCGCCATCCGCGCGGAAGGCAGCCCTGTGCAGCATATTGGCCCCGGTTCGCGACCGGGACAGTCTTGGCCTAGACGCGGCGGCGCTTGCGCGGCCGGCAGCCGTTATGCGGGATCGGCGTCATGTCGCGGATCGCGGTGATCGAGAACCCGACTGCCTGCAACGCGCGCAACGCGCTTTCGCGGCCCGAACCCGGACCTGAAACCTCGATCTCCAGAGTCTCCATGCCATGTTCGCGGGCTTTGCGCCCGGCATCCTCGGCGGCGACCTGTGCGGCGTAGGGGGTCGATTTGCGCGAGCCCTTGAAGCCCTGGCTGCCGGAGGAGGACCACGCGATGGCGTTGCCCTGGGCGTCGGCAATGGTGATCATGGTGTTGTTGAACGTGGACAGCACATGCGCCACCCCGGAGATGATGTTCTTGCGCTCTTTCTTGCGAACGCGCGGTGCAGCGGCGGCTTTCGCCATGTTCGGTTCGTCCTGACTGGTCTGGGGCGCGCGGCCATTCCGGCCGCGCGAGATGCAAGGCGGCTGAGGCAGCCTGCCTTACTTGGTTGCTTTCTTCTTGCCGGCGATGGCCACGGCCTTGCCCTTGCGGGTGCGGGCGTTGGTGTGGGTGCGCTGGCCACGCACCGGCAGCCCGCGACGATGACGCAGGCCGCGATAGCAGCCCAGATCCATCAGGCGCTTGATGTTCATCGCCAGTTCACGGCGCAGGTCGCCCTCGACCCGGAAGTCGCGGTCGATCAGTTCGCGGATCTTGAGGACCTCGTCATCGGAAAGCTCGTTGACGCGACGCTCGGCTGGTATCGCCAGCGAGCCCACGATCGCCTGGGCCTTCGCGGGCCCGATTCCGTAGATGTAGGTCAGGGCGATGACGACCCGCTTGTTGGACGGGATGTTCACGCCGGCAATACGGGCCAAGCCAGTCACTCCTCGAACGCCCGGCTGGACCGGACATGGAAACTATGCCCGCCAGGGGCTGCTTATCGGGTAAAAGCCGGATCCATACCCAACAGGCCAGATGCCTGAACATGACCCGGGCTGAGGGCGCGCACTATACTGGCCGTGCCGGACGAGTCAATCGCGCTCGATCAACTCTGCGTGAGCGGCGGCTTTGGTGAGTGCGGCGTCGATCTCGCCGCTGACGATGTCGATGCCGGCCATGCCGTCGATATAGTACAGCCGCCCCTGGGTCTGGTAATGCGGCAGGATCGGCGTGGTCTGCTCGCGGTAGGCCTGCAACCGTGCCGACACGGTTTCGCGCTTGTCGTCGGCGCGGCGGATGAATTCATGACTGCCGCAAACATCGCAGACGCCGGCCAAGGCGGTCGGCTTGAAGCTGTCATGATAGCCGGCGCCGCATCGGGCGCAGGTGAAGCGGCCGGCGATCCGCTCGACCAGCTCGGGCTCATCGACCTGCAGGGCCAGCACGGCATCGATCCTCAGGCCGAGATGGGCCATCAGCGCGTCGAGCGCGTCGGCTTGTGCCTCGGTCCGCGGGAAGCCGTCCAGGATGAAGCCCTTGGCGCAGTCGGGCTGGCGCACCCTCGCACCCAGCATGGCGATGATCACCTCGTCGGGCACCAGGGCGCCGGAATCCATGATCGCGCGGGCCTTGCGGCCGATCTCGCTGCCGGCGGCGACCTCGGCGCGCAGCATGTCGCCGGTGGAGATCTGGGCGATGCCGTGCAAACCCTCCAGCCGCTTCGCCTGCGTGCCCTTGCCCGCGCCGGGGGGGCCGAGAAAGATCAGGTTCATCGCATCCTCGTCCTGCCGCGGGACTTGCGTATCAGCCCCTCATATTGATGGGCCAGCAGATGCGAGGTGATCTGCGCCCTCGTGTCCATCGCCACCGAGACGATGATGATCAGGCTGGTGCCGCCGAAATAGAACGGCACGTTGTAGCGGCTGATCAGCACCTCGGGCAGCAGGCACACCACCACGAGATAGAGCGCCCCGATCGTGGTCAGGCGGGTCAGGATCCGGTCGAGATGGGCCGCCGTGTTCGCACCGGGCCTTATGCCCGGCAGGATGCCGCCCTGCTTGCGCAGATTATCGGCCGTCTCCACGGGATTGAAGGTCACCGCCGCATAGAAGAACGAGAAGAAGATGATCATCGCGGCATAGAGCAGCATATAGAGCGGCTGACCATGCGCGATCATCTGGCCGATCGTGGCAAGCCAGCCGGTGCCGCCGCTGCTGGCCGCGAATCCGGCCAGGGTGGCGGGGATCAGCAGCACCGAGGAGGCGAAGATCGGCGGGATCACGCCCGACGTGTTGACCTTGAGCGGCATGTGGGTGGAATCGCCGCCGAACATGCGGTTGCCGACCTGGCGCTTGGGATACTGGATCGTCACCCGGCGCTGGGCGGACTCCATGAAGGTGATGAAGCCGATCACGCCGACCGCGATGACCAGAAAGACAGCCACGAAGAAGGGCGACAGGCCCCCGGTATAGCCAAGCTGCAGCAGGGTCGCGAGCGCATGCGGCAGGTTGGCGACGATCCCGGCGAAGATGATCAGGCTGATGCCGTTGCCGACGCCGCGCGCGGTGATCTGCTCGCCCAGCCACATCAGGAACATGGTGCCGCCGACCAGGGTGATCACGCAGGAGAAGCGGAAGAACATGCCGGGATCGATGACCGCGGCGGCACCGCCGCGTCCGTGCATCGCCTCGAGCCCGACCGCGAAGCCGTAGGCCTGGAACAGCGCGATCAGCACGGTGAGATAGCGGGTATATTGGTTGAGCTTCTTGCGGCCCGACTCGCCCTCCTTCTTGAGGGTCTCGAGCGAGGGGAGCGCCGAGGACATCAGCTGCACGATGATCGAGGCGCTGATGTACGGCATTATGTTGAGCGCGAACACCGTTGCACGACCGAGCGCGCCGCCGGTGAACATGTCGAACATGCCCAGGATGCCGCCCTGATGCTGGGCCAGAAGCTGGCCCATGACGGCCGCGTCGATCCCCGGCACCGGGATGTAGGTGCCGATCCGGTAGACGATGAGCGCCCCCAGCGTGAACCAGATCCGCTTCCAGAGTTCGGTTGCCTTGCCCAGCGCACCGAAATTGAGATTGGCTGCCATCTGCTCGGCCCCGGAGGCCATGCACTCATCCCCTCATCACGCGAACAGCGCCCCCGGTAGGAGGCGCTGCGCTCTAGTTAGCCAACAAATGATCGCAAAGGCGAGCCTTCTTGCCGATGCCCCTCAGGCGGAGGCAGCCTCGGCATCCGCCGCCTTGACATGCGGCGGCACGGAAGCCTTGACGCTGCCGCCGAGCTTCTCGATCGCCGCGATCGCGCTGACCGAAGCGCCCGCGACATCGAAGGCCACGGCACGGGTCAGCTCGCCGCCGGCGAGAATACGGACGCCGGAATATTTGCCGCTGCCGATCAGCCCGGCGCGGCGCAGCGCCGCCTCGTCGACAGGCTGGCCCGCGTCGATCTTGCCCTCGACGATCGCCTTTTCCACAGCACCCAAATTAACCGGCGCGTAGATCTTGCGGAAGATGTTGTTGAAGCCACGCTTCGGCAGACGGCGATAGATCGGGAGCTGGCCGCCCTCGAAGCCGTTCAGCGACACGCCCTCGCGCGCCTTCTGGCCCTTGACGCCACGGCCCGAGGTCTTGCCCTTGCCCGACCCGATGCCGCGCCCGAGCCGCTTCTTGCGGTAATGCGCACCTTCGTTGTCGCGCAGCTCGTTCAGGTTGAGGTTCATGTCACTCCTCCGTCGTCACGGGATTGGGCCTCGATCTTCACGAGGTGGGAGACCTTGCGGATCATCCCGCGCACGGACGCGGTGTTTTCCAGCTCGCGGGTCTTGCCCAGCTTGTTCAGCCCGAGCCCGATCAGCGTCGCCTGCTGACCCGGCTTCTGTCCATTGCCCGATCCGGTCTGGGTGACGCGGACCTTGTCCCCGGTCAGGCGGGTGAGCGCCTCGAGTGTCTCAGACATCGGCCGTCTCCAACACCTGCGCACCCTCGCGCTTGCCGAGGATGTCCGACACCTTCTTGCCCCGTCGGCTGGCCACCGAGCGCGGGCTGGCGCAGCGCGCGAGCGCGTCGAACGTCGCCTTGACCATGTTGTGCGGGTTGCGGCTGCCGAGCGACTTGGCCACGACATCGCCGATGCCCAGCGTCTCGAACACCGCGCGCATCGGGCCGCCGGCGATGATGCCGGTCCCGGCCTCCGCCGAGCGGAGCACCACCTTGCCGGCGCCGAAATGGCCTTCGACGTCGTGATGCAGGGTGCGTCCCTCCTTCATCGGGACGCGGATCAGCGCGCGCTTGGCCCGCTCGGTCGCCTTGCGGATCGCCTCGGGAACCTCGCGCGCCTTGCCGGCGCCGA
>CAXTCT010000099.1:0-7373 GCA_964242565.1 uncultured Acetobacteraceae bacterium
CGGCGAACTATTGTCCGCGGCAGCCTCGCGAACCAGTGCGCTGAGCTCGTTGTAGCACAACGCCTCGGCATCCCCCGGCACGACGCGCAATGTCGAGGCGTGGCGACGCGGCATGCGCAGCGCCGCCAATGCCCGGGTGTTGCGCACCATGACGCCGCGCATCAGGTCGCGCAGCCGCTCGCGGTTGGCCGGCTCGCGCGGTTTGCCCGGCACCATGTAGACGGCGCGGAACTCTTTCTGGGTCTTGAAGATACCGGGCTGCAGCAGGGTCAGCAGATTATAAAGTTCGAGCAGGCTATTCTGCACCGGCGTCGCCGACAGCAGCAGCAGGAAGCGTTTCTGCAGCCCGTTCACCAGCCGGTAGCTGGCGCTGCCCTGGTCACGCAGGTGATGCGCCTCATCGACCACCACCACGTCATAATCGAGGGCGCCCAGCAGTTCGGCCTGATCCTTGCGGCGTGCCACGGCAATGGAGGCGATCACCCGTGGCTGGGACCAGAAGCGCTGCGGGTCGGCGCGCAGCAACGGGTCGTGGCTGGTGGCACACTCGATGCCGAACTTGGCGGCCATTTCATCACGCCACTGGCCGACCAGGGACGCAGGCGCCAGAATCAGGATACGCTCGGCCATGCCGCGCAGCATGTATTCCTTCAGCACCATCCCGGCCTCGATGGTCTTGCCGAGCCCCACCTCGTCGGCCAGCAGCACCCGGCCGCGATACTGCTTGAGCACCTTGCGGACGGTCTCGACCTGATACCAATGCGGCTCGACACCCTGCAGCGCCGGCAGGCAGAGCAGTTCGTCGAAGCCCTCGAACAGGCTTAATCGGATCAGCTCGCGGCGCAGCTGGAACGGCATCGGGTCGGCACCGGACGCGGAACCGGATAATTGCATCGCGTCGAGGTTGGCGAACTCGAAGGCCATCTCGAAGGTGGCGGCGATTTTCGGCAGGTCGGCAATCGCCGGGAGCGCAGCCGCGTCCGGGGCCGCGATGCGGCGCGATCCGGGAGCGGCCAATGCTTGCTGACGGCGCCCCGAAACCGCCGGCTTCGACAGCGCGCGGGGTAAGCTGGGGGATTTCTTGCGGGCCTGCGCCGCCTCGCTGCGGATTGTGTGTAGCTGCTCGCTGAGCCACCCATACAGGGTCCTGTCGCCGACGAAGCAGTAAGCCGCGCGATAAAGCGTGGTCAACTTCGCCGCCTGCAGCATGGCCCAGGCGGCGGTGACCCGTTTCTGCTGGGCCATCGTCAGCGCCGTCAACAACGTCGCGGCGGGGCAGGACGCAAAACGCCGGCCAAAGCGCTTGAGCAGGACCTGGGCCTTCGATGGAGCGTCGTCGAGCAGCGCAGCCAGCGCCGCCGTGAGCAGGAGTTCGCCACTGGTGGGGTACCGGCGAAGCGCCTGATCGGCAATGGCGCCCATGGCCGCCGAGCGCTCACCGATCGCATCGCGCAGGTTGGCAAGCCAGAAGTCGCGGTCGAAGTCCTGCGCGTTCGGCCGATCCTGTCCGCTCGTTGGCCATTGCGACAGGCCCGGCCCGGCATTATCCGAGGCGCTGGCGTCGCCGAGTGCCATACCGACCTGCCCATTTTCGGGGTTCGCGCCGCGGCGGCTCGAGTTCTGCGTCATGCAAGCCAATTAGGGTCGCGAGGGTATGCCACGCAATCCCTCCGGCCTTTCCTGGTCGTCGCTTGAACAATTTGTGCCACCGGCCCGGCGAGGCTTCTGCGGACATGTCCATTTGCTTGCTCCAGCGCGTCGAGCACGCCGCAGGCATGAGGCTGATCAACGGCCGGATTTCGCGGGCGTCCATCGAGGGTAGCATTTCGACCACAGCAACACGATGAGCGGCGTGGTGATCAGAGCATTCGCTGATGCCTCACGTGGCTCGCCATTGCGAATCGAGCGCGGCGTTATTGTTCAGCAGGCGGCTTGGCCGGACAGGCATTTTCCATGCGCCGACGACAATGCGGGCACGGGATGACCGTTACTGGATGCGCTCGACCTGGTCGTACGTTTTGGCCCAGATATGGGCCGGCAACGGGATAAGATTGTTGGCGGCAAGAATGTTCCGGTTCATTTCGTCCGGCACGGTTGCCCAGAGCAGGAAACGGCGCAGCGCATCGGCCGTGGCGGGGTCCTTCTGTTTGGCCCGTACCATCGCGTATTCGTAGTTGACAAGAGGGTAACAATCCTCGCCCGGCGCGTTGATCAGGCTCAACCGTTCGTCCTCAGGCGTACGCGGCGTGAGTGAAGCGGCTGCTGCGGTCATGGTCTGCGGCGTCGGCAGCAGGAACTGCCCGGAGAAGCTGCGCACCATCGCCGTGCCCAGGTTGGCCGCCTTGACCTTGTCCTGAAAGCTCACGCCGATATAGCCGATGCTATAGGGCACCTTGCTCAGCAGGTTGACGATACCCTGGTTGCCGGTCGCGGTTCGCGCGCCGTCTACCTCCGGCCACTGAAGCGTCGTGCCGAAGCCCGCGCCCTTGCTCCAGCTGTCTGGCGCGGTGAAGAAGCCGGCCGGGACGTCGGCTTCCGTGGTGTAAGACAAATATTGTGTGAACACGAAGGTGTCGCCCGAGCCGTCGGCACGATGCACCGGCACGATGTTGCGGTGCGGCAGGGTCACGTTTGGGTTCAGCTTGGCGAGCGCCGTGTCGTCCCAGGAGCGGATTTTGCCCTGGTAGATGCCGGCCAGCGCCGGGCCGTCCAGCTTGAGCGCCTGCGTCACGCCAGGCAGGTTATAGTTGATCGTCTGTGCCGAGATCGCCATCGCGATGTTCAGCATGCCGGGATGGGTAGTCTCCTGCTCGTTTGACATGAAGGCGTCGGATGTGCCGATTTGCACGGTGCCATCGGTTGCGGCGGCGACACCCTTCTCTGAGCCTGAACCTTCGGTGGTGATGGTCACGCCGTCATGGCCCTTGGCGTAGTCCTGCGCCCAGGCCTGGAACACGGGCAGGATGAGGGTTGAACCAGTCTCCTTGAGGATCAAGTCCCCGGCATGGGCGGTGAAGGGAGCAACCAGCAGGCCTGCCGACAGAACAATGATTTTGAGGCGGTCTTGCATGATGGGACGCCCTGATTGTGACGGACGGTTGAGTCAGGCGGCGCGCGTGGTCGCGGCCCGCGTGTCCACATCCAGCGCGTCGAGGTCCATGCCGGTGGTCTCGATCCGGTAGAGCCAGGTCACGATGGCCCCAAGGATGGAGGTCACGACCAAGCCGTAGAGCAGCGCCGAGGTGCCGATCGCCGACAGCAGGATCGGGAACAGGAAGGCGGTCAGCACCGCGCCCACCTTGGCGAACGCCGCCGCAAAGCCCGCGCCCTTGCCGCGGATCGCGGTTGGAAACACCTCGCCCGCCAGCAGGTAGGTCTGCGCGTTTGGCCCAAGATTGGTCATGAAGTTGAACAGCATGAAGCCGGCGAAGATCAGCAGGGTCTTGGCGCCCCCCTCGGCGTAACTCGACGTCGAGGCGATCAGCAGCCCCACCGCGCAGCCGATGAAGCCCAGCACCTGTAGCCGTATGCGGCCCACCACGTCCGCGAGCATCACCGCAAAGCCGATGCCCACGATGAGCAGCGCGGTGATCAGCGCCGAGCCCTCGGCAGCCCCGATATCGTTGTGGATGATGTCGACCACGCTACGCGAGTGGTCGTGGCTGGCGCCGACGGCTGCGGCCAGGATGGTCGGCGTGAAGATGCCGATGCCATAGGTGCCGAGGTCCTGCAGGAACCACGGCACCGAGGCCAGGATGGTAGCGCGGCGGTTGGTTTTGTTGAACAATGCACCGAACGACGCTTCGCCGCCGCCATGGCCGATCTCGCTCCTGCCCTCGCGTTTCGATAATTTGATGTCGGTAGGATATTGCGGCTGACGGCGCAGCAGCCGCTGCACGGAGTATTCCGCTCGCTTTGTCTGGCCGCGCGCCGCAAGCCAGTTGGCGCTCTCGACGATGTAGAAGCGCCCGATGGTGACGATCGCGGCGGGGATGACGGCGACGGCGTACATCCAGCGCCAGGCGGACAGTTCGGGCAGGGTGGAAAGCACGCCGTAACCGACCGCGGTGCCGGCCAGCGCGCCGATCGCCTGGAAAGCGAAGGCGCCGAGCACGAGCTTGCCGCGGCTGAGGCTGGGGATGTTTTCGGAGATGATCATGTGCGCGGTGGGATAGTCGCAGCCGAGTGCCAGGCCGATCGCGAACAGACAGATGACGATCAAGATGTAGTTGGGCGCGAACACGAGCGCGACGAGGAAGGTGCAAAAGATGAGCATCTCGACGATGAACATCATCTTGCGGCCGAACCTGTCGGACATTCCACCCAGCGTGACCGCGCCAATCAGGATGCCAAACAGCGAGGCGGCGCCGATCACGCCATGTTCGGCAGAGCCGAGGTGGAACTCCTCGGAGAATAGCGGCAGCGCGACGCCGGTCATGAACACGACGAAGCCTTCAAAGAACTTCCCGGCGGCGGCGAGCGACCAGATCAACCATTGCATGCCCGTCATCGGCACCGACGGCACGCTGGTCCCGTCCGGCCATTGGGGCCGTTCATCGATCCATCCCTGCACCGTCAGCACACGAGGCGTGAAAAGCGTTTTTTCGCGTTCGTTCATGATCGCTACCCGCCCGCCGATACTTGTTGTCCCCTACGGTGGCTGAGCAAGAGATGCAAAATACAGTTCCGTGACACAGAAAAGTCGCATCGCGGAGGATTGGGTCCGCCTTGGCGGGACCAAGAGTTCGATTCAAATTCTTGACGATTTCTGTTCTGCGTTTCCGGCCCTCGGTCATCAGGATACGCCAGATGCCATCACGGTTGAGGTGCGGCAGAAAGTGGGTAACCACGAAGGTGAGGTCGTCGAGCAAGAAGTTGGTGGCCCGGCGAAGGTGTTTCGTCCCGGGTTGCGCTGCCCCGGCGCCGGTACAGGGTTGTCTTCTGGATTCCTGCCTTGCGGGCGACCTCCGCCATAAGGGGGACTGAGCTGACGCCGGACGCGGCGAGCCGGACCCGCTCGGAGCGGTCTCCGGTTCTCTGGCCCTGGGTCGTTGGAAATCTCCTGAAGGCTTGGGTTCAGTGCAACAAGATGCTGGTATCAATGCAACCGGGTCGCGATAAAGCGACCTGCAATCGATCAGGACAGCGGCCCCATGGACATCGTGACTGCCGGCTCCGTCCAAAGTATCGACCAGGGCGCCCAGCTGCTTGCCCGGCGTTACGCGCCGGCGGGCGAACTGCGCGCCATGGCCGGCGACAACCACCGTTCCTTCCAGGATGTCGAATATGCTTCGCTGCCGGGATATCGCCCCTTGCTCCTGGACTTGACGGTTCCCACCAACCGGAACGGGCCGGTACCAGTCGTGGTCTATCTTCACCCGGGGGCCTGGCTGACTGGCACCCATAAGCCAAACTCGCACTATCGCTGCCAAAACCCGATCCTGACCTGTTTGCCCGAGGCCGGCCTGGCTGTCGCCTCCGTGCAATACCGGCTGTCGGCGGAAGCCCGGTTTCCCGCGTGCATGCACGACGTCGCGGCTGCCGTGCGCTGGCTGCGCCGGTTCGCGCCGGAACTCGGGCTGGACCCTGATCGGATCGGAAGCTGGGGCGAATCGTGCGGCGGCCATCTGTCGTCGATGTTGGCCATGAACCTGGCAGACGAAAGCATGACGGGGGCCGCAGGCGTGACGGGCGTTCCCTCGACCATACGGGCCGCGGTGAGCTGGTATGGCGTGACCGACTTCCTGTCCCTGCGCGCGCAGGCTTTGCCGGGAACAAAGGCCGACTACGACGCGCCGGATGCCCCGGGGTCTCGCCTGATCGGCGCCGCGGCAAGCGCCGAGCCGGACCGGGCGCGGCGGGCCAGCCCGATCACATGGGTGAGCGCGAGAGCAGCGCCGATGTTGTTCGTACACGGGGATGATGACCACATCACCCCGCCGCGGCAGAGCGCGACCTTGTGCGCCGCCTTGGCGGCGGCCGATGTCGCGGCCGAGCTGGTGATGGTGCCAGGGGCGGAACACGAGCTGAAAGGGGTTGATTTTGCACCCTATCTTGCCCGCTCCGTTGCCTTCCTGGCTCGTGAACTGGGCGCTGACCACGCGCCCATGCCTTCATCCGCCAAAGCGTAACGATGACGTTGTCTGATGACCTCAGCCGGAACGGCTGCTTTTGTTGGCGGGTTCGAGATAGCGCTTGTTCCACAGGATGATGGCGGTGATGATTAGGGCCGGAGGCGCGGTGCTGTTGGTTCACGTAGGTCCGGCCGCGAACCGCAGCGCCTTCCTGGCAATCGCCGCGATCAGCTTGGTGTAGAACGGCCTGTAGCGGTCCGACCGGTGGGTATAGACCTTGAAGCCGGGCGATCCGGGTGAACCTGCCCTTGAATCCGGACGGTGGCCCGTCTATACACCCGCCCCTGTTCGCGCGTCCGGGCCTGTAGGGCATGCCTGGCCGCGACGGCTGCCGTCATGCCCGTTCCGGGGTCCTGGGCAGCTACCCAGAAGGAGATCGAAATGCCCAAGTTGAAGACCAAGTCGTCGGTCAAGAAGCGGTTCAAGATCACCGCGACCGGCAAGGTGCTCGCGGGCCCCGGCAACAAGCGCCATGGCCTGATCAACCGTTCGCAGAAGATGAAGCGGACCAACCGCGGCTCCCAGACGCTGACCGAGATGGACGGCAAGACGGTGAAGCAGTGGGCCCCCTACGGGCTGGTATAAGGAGCATCTGAATAATGGCACGCGTCAAACGGGGTGTAACCACCCACGCACGGCACAAGAAGGTCCTTGAGCAATCCAAGGGTTTCGTCGGCCGTTCCTCGACCAATTACCGCATTGCGCTCGAGCGTCTCGAGAAGTCGCTGCAATACGCCTATCGCGACCGCCGCAACAAGAAGCGCGATTTCCGTGGGCTGTGGATCCAGCGTATCAACGCCGCCGTGCGCGAGCATGGTCTGACCTACAGCGTCTTCATCAACGGGCTGAACAAGGCCGGCATCGTCATTGATCGCAAGATCCTTGCCGCCATCGCCTATGACGATGCCGCGAGCTTTGCCGAGATCGTCACCAAGGTGCAGGCCGCCCTGGCTGCCTGATTTGGGCTGCCTGAATTGGGCTGCCTGATCCCGACGCTTCACCGGCTTGCATCGAACGGGCTGTCCTGCGAAGGACGGCCCGTTCTCGTTCTGGAGTGAGACTGCGATGTCGGACGACCTCGAAGCCCTGAGGCGGGACACGCTCGCTGCCCTCGAAGCAGCGGCCGATCATCGTGCCTGGGATGCAATCCGCGTCGGCACCCTGGGCAAGGCGGGTCGCCTGACCCTGCTGCTCAAAGAGCTTGGCCGCGCGGCGCCCGACGAGCGACGGGCTCGTGGG
>CAXTCT010000100.1:0-7289 GCA_964242565.1 uncultured Acetobacteraceae bacterium
CGCCAAGCGCCCCGGCGCGGATTGCTGCAGGGCAAAATTACGCCGGCTTTGCTGATTGACCCTTACATCACAGGAGCGTAGGACCTGAAACGAAGCGAGCGTTCCGGCGATCCGGCGCCGTGTGCAGGGAAGTAGCCGTCACCACCATGAAAGATGTCCGTGACGCGCTGTTCGTGGCGCAAAAGACCGACGGCACCCTGGTCCGTCGTCCGATGTCCCCGCATTTGCAGGTCTATCGCCCGCAGCTGACGTCGGTGCTCTCCATCGTGAACCGCGTGTCGGGTATAGCCTGCTCGGCCGGGACCTTGCTGCTGGTCTGGTGGCTGGTCGCCGCGGCCAGCGGACCCAAGCCCTTCTCGACCGTCCAGCATGTGATCGCCAGCCCGATCGGGCTGATCATCCTGTTCGGCTGGACGCTGGCGCTGGCCTATCATTTCTTTGGCGGCCTTCGCCATCTGGCCTGGGATGCCGGCCTCGGCTACAGCCTGCCGGCGACGCATCGCAGCGGCTGGATGGCGGTGGTCGCGACCCTGGTGGTGACCGCCCTGATCTGGGCGATCGGCCTGAGCCTCTTCTCGCGGGCGGGAGGCTGAGGCCGTGACCGAACAGAACCGGCTGAGCGACAAGGATGCCCATGTCGCGATCATGCGCTCGCAACTCGGGCGCGTGCGCGGGCTGGGCTCGGCCAAGTCGGGCGTCGAGCATTGGTGGGTCGAGCGGCTGACCGCCATCGCCCTCGTGCCGCTGACGATCTGGTTCGTGGTCTCGGTGCTGACCCTGCTCGGCGCCGACCAGCCGGTTGTCGTCGCCTGGGCCGGACGGCCGGTGAACACGGTGCTGCTGCTGGCGCTGGTGATCATGACCTTTCATCACATGCAGTTGGGCCTGCAGGTGGTCATTGACGATTACGTCAAGGCGAGCCACCTCCCGGTTACCTTGTTGAACAAGGGAGCGGCGGTGATGCTCGGGCTTTTCTCGATCGTAGCCATCCTCAAGATGGCGTTCTGACAACGCCGGGAACCTGCTGATGAACGCCATCTCGTCGCCCTCTGCGCGCGCCTACAAGGTCATCGACCATGCCTACGACGTGGTGGTGGTCGGCGCCGGCGGCTCCGGCCTGCGCGCGACCCTGGGCATGGTGGCGAGCGGGCTGAAGACGGCCTGCATCACCAAGGTGTTCCCGACGCGCAGCCATACCGTCGCGGCCCAGGGCGGCATCGGCGCCTCGCTCGGCAACATGGCCGAGGATAACTGGCGCTGGCACATGTACGACACCGTCAAAGGGTCGGACTGGCTCGGCGACCAGGATGCGATCGAGTATATGTGCCGCGAGGCGGTGCCGGCGATCCATGAGCTCGAGCATTTCGGGGTGCCATTCTCGCGCACCGAGGATGGCCGCATCTACCAGCGCCCGTTCGGCGGTCACATGAGCGACTACGGCAAGGAGCCGGTCGCGCGCGCTTGCGCCGCCGCCGATCGCACCGGCCACGCCATCCTGCACACGCTGTACCAGCAGAGCCTGAAGCATAACGCCGAGTTCTTCATCGAGTATTTCGCCCTCGACCTGCTGATGGACGAGGACGGCGCCTGCCGCGGCGTCATGGCCTGGTCGCTTGAGGACGGCACCATGCACCGCTTCCGCGCCAACATGGTGGTGCTCGCCACCGGCGGATACGGACGGGCCTATCTTTCCTGCACATCGGCCCATACCTGCACCGGCGACGGCGGCGGCATGGCGATGCGCGCCGGCCTGCCGACGCAGGACATGGAATTCGTGCAGTTCCACCCGACCGGCATCTTCCCCGCCGGCTGCCTGCTCACCGAGGGCTGCCGCGGCGAGGGCGGGTATCTCACCAACGCCGAGGGCGAGCGCTTCATGGAGCGCTATGCCCCGTCGGCCAAGGACCTCGCCTCCCGCGACGTGGTGAGCCGCTCGATGACCATCGAGATCAACGAAGGCCGAGGCTGCGGTCCCAACAAGGACCATATCATGATGCATCTGGAGCATCTCGGCGCGGAGCTGCTGCATCAGCGCCTGCCCGGCATCAGCGAGACCGCCCGCGTCTTCGCCGGCGTCGATGTCACCAAGGAGCCGGTCCCGGTGCTGCCGACCGTGCATTACAACATGGGCGGCATTCCCACCAATTATCACGGCGAGGTGTTGCGCCCGACGCCTTCCGACCCGGATGCCATCGTGCGCGGCCTGATGGCCGTCGGCGAGGCGGCCTGCGTTTCGGTGCATGGCGCCAACCGCCTCGGCACCAATTCGCTGCTCGACCTGGTGGTGTTCGGCCGCGCGGCGGCCTTGCGCGCGGCCGGGATCATCAAGCCGGGTGCGGCCATCGCACCCCTGCCGGCCCGTGCCGGCGAGGCGACGCTCGACCGCCTCGACCGTGTCCGCCACGCCAATGGCGGCACCCGTGTCTCGGCGATGCGCGAGCAGCTGCAGCGCACCATGCAGGCCCACGCCGCGGTGTTCCGCACCGGCGGCAGCCTCAGCGACGGCGTCGGCAAGATACGCAACCTGTGGACCGGCCTGCCGGACATGTCGGTCTCCGACCGCTCGCTGATCTGGAACAGCGACCTGATGGAAGCGCTGGAATTCGAGAATCTGATCGCCAACGGCACCGTCACCATGGCCAGCGCCGAAGCCCGCCTCGAAAGCCGCGGCGCCCATGCCCATGACGATTATCCCGAGCGCGACGACGCCGAATGGATGAAGCATTCGGTCTCGCATCTGGGGGATGCCGGCGAGGTCAAGCTATCCTACCGCCCGGTGCGGATGCAGACGCTGACCAACGAGGTCTCCGTCTTCCCGCCCAAGAAGCGCGTCTACTGAGAGGCCGGACAGATGGTCGAGTTAACCCTCCCGAAGAACAGCAAGGTCGGCCGCGGCCGCATTTTCAAGGCTCCTGCCGGCGCCAAACGCGTCAAGGAATTCAAGATCTATCGCTGGAATCCCGATGACGGGAAAAATCCCGAGATCGACACCTACCACCTCGACCTCGACCAGATGGGTCCGATGGTGCTCGACGCCCTGATCTACATCAAGAACGAGGTGGACCCGACCCTTACCTTCCGCCGTTCCTGCCGCGAGGGCATCTGCGGTTCCTGCTCGATGAATATCGACGGCACCAATACGCTGGCCTGCCTCAAGCCCATCGAGGAGGTGAAGAAGGATGTCCGGATCTATCCGCTGCCGCACATGGCCGTGGTCAAGGACCTGATACCCGACCTCACGGCGGCCTATGCGCAGCTCCGCTCGATCGAGCCCTGGTTGAAGACCGATACGGCGGCCCCGCCCGACGGCGAGCGCCGGCAGAGCACCGAGGAACGCGCCGAGCTTGACGGCATGTGGGAGTGCATCCTCTGCTTCTGCTGCACCACCTCCTGCCCTTCCTACTGGTGGAACGGCGACAAATATCTCGGCCCGGCAACCCTGCTCGCGGCCTATCGCTGGATCGCCGACAGCCGCGACGAATATACCGGCCAGCGGCTCGACGCGCTCGAGGACCCGCTCAAGCTCTATGGCTGCCGCACCATCATGAACTGCACGCAGACCTGCCCGAAGGGCCTCAACCCGGCCGAGGCCATCGGCAAGATCAAACAGCTGCAGCTGCAAAGAAAAGGCTAAGGCAGGAGGCGTCGCCCACCATGGCCGGAGCCGGGACCCATAATTGGGACCCCGATTATGGAGCCCGGACTTCTACGGGTCAGGAATAAAGCCGGTGTTCGAAGGTCTTCCCGAGGGCAGCAACCGGCGGGCGGCCTGGCGCGACAGCCTGCTGGCCGATCACGCGATCTTCCGAACCCTGTGGTCGAATTTCGCGACGGTGATCCCGGGCCGGGTTTATCGCTGCAATCATCCTACTCCGGCGCGGCTGTCGGAGCTTGCCTCGCGCTATCGCCTGCACACGCTGGTCAATCTGCGTGGTCATCGTCGTTGCGGCTCGGACGCCTTGTCGCGTCAGGCCGCCGGGCAGATCGGGCTTGATCATGTCGACATGGCGTTCGAGAGCCGTGGAGCGCCGCATCGCGAGCGGATCCTCCGATTCGAGGCGTTGTACCGCGCCGTGAAATTCCCGATGCTGATGCATTGCAAATCCGGAGCGGACCGGGCGGGCCTCGCCTCGGGTCTGGTGGTCATGTTCGAGGGCGGCAAGGCCGCCGAGGCACTGCGTCAGCTTTCGTGGCGGTTTGGTCATTTCAACCGCTCCCGCACCGGCATCCTCGACGCGTTCTTTCTGCGCTACCAGAATGACGCGGAGGGCCGGCTGGCCTTTCTCGACTGGGTGCGCGACGAGTACGACGAGGCGGCGCTGAAACGGGATTTCGCGGCAGGAAGGTTGTCGAGCTTCCTCAACGACACCCTGCTGCGACGCGAATAAAGCGCCGGCTACTCCGCCTTCTCGCCGGGCCCCATCGACTTGATCAGGTCGAGCACGCGCTTGCGCACCGGCAGTTCGCTGATCCGGTAATAGGCACGAACCAGATCCACGGTTTCCTTGCGGGTGAACACGTCGTCGGCGCCCCCGAAACCATCCTGCGCCTCGGCGAACCCGCTGGCCTGCTGGGTGCTGCTCCGTGCGCCGGCCGCGGCATAGGGGGCCGGCAGATCGTCGAAGAAGAAGCTGACCGGCACGTCGAGCACACGCGACAGGTCGAACAGGCGTGAGGCGCCGACGCGGTTGGCGCCGCGCTCATATTTCTGAACCTGCTGGAACGTCAGCCCAAGGGCGTCGCCCAGTCTCTCCTGGGACATGCCAAGAAGGGTGCGGCGCAGCCGGATGCGGCTGCCGACATGCACGTCGATCGGGCTCGGCCGTGACTCACGCTCGGGCGACTCGGCGTCACCCGGGCTGAACGCGGTAGTTTCGCTGACCGGAGTTCGCCCCATCATTTCTCGCCTTCTTGGTGTCCTTAATGTAAACCTGCAACCAGGAGGTGTCAAGTTTAACGAACTCGCCTCAAACTTTAGAAGCCGGCGCGCCGGGGCTGAATTAAAGATGAGACCGGTCGCGGTTGCGGCCCGGTCGTCTCAGCGCGCACGCCGCCGAGGCCATCGCCAGCACCAGGGGTATCAAAAGTCCGTGGCGGGCAAAAGGCGTGGGCGGCAGGGGTCCCGGCAGGCTCACGGCGATGCTCCCCGCTCGTCCCCAGCCGATCCGGGCCAGTTCGCGGCCGAAGCCATCATAGGCCGCCGTGATCCCGGTGTTCGCGGCCCTAGCGAGGGGAAGCCCCTCCTCGACGGCACGCATCCGCGCCGCGGCCAGATGCTGCCGCGGGCCGGCGCTGTCGCCGTACCAGGCATCGTTCGTGATGTTGAGCAGCCAGGACGGCCGGTCGGAGGCTTCCACGGCCTGTCCGGGAAAGATCACCTCGTAGCAGATCAGCGGCCCGAAAGCGGCGAGACCGGGCAGATGAAGGGTGCGGCGGCCGGGGCCGGCTGCGAAGCCGCCGCCGGGCACGATCTGCACGGGCAGTCCGGCCGGCTGGTATTCACCGAACGGCACCAGATGCGCCTTGTCGTAGATCGCGGCCACGGTCCCGTCGGGCCGCAGCACGAACAGGCTGTTGCGCGGGCGATCCTGCGCGTCGAAGCGGACGCCGCCGATCAATCCGGCGGCCGCACCCGTTGCCTGTTGCATGATCATCCGGCGTGCCTCGCCATCCTCGTCGAGCAGGCCGGGAAAGGCGCTCTCCGGCCAGGCGAACACCAGGGGAGCGGGCATCCCTGCCGCGTGCCGCACGCCCTCGCCGGTCAGCCGCAGATAGGTGCGGAATATCCGCACCGCCGCGGCATGGTCCAGCTTCTCGACCTCGGGGATGTTGCCTTGCACCAGGAGCACGCTGGGATTGTTCACCGCGAGCGGATGCACCCAGGCGAGGCGCGCCATGCCGCAGCCGGCCATCAGGGCGACCAGCGCCAGGGCGGCGGCGATGCCCCGCCGTCCCAGCGTCGGCGACGCGGCCATGAGCAGGGTCAGCAGCGTCAGACCCGGCATGCCGATCCAGGCCGCCGGCTGGATCATGATGTTCCCCGCCTGGTCCGGCCATTCCCAGGCGCTGCCGAGCGGGTTCCAGGGAAACCCCGTAAAAGCGAACTCGCGGGCGAGGTCGGCCAGCGTCCAAAGTCCGGCGAACAGCAGCACCCGGCGCCATCCGGGCGGTGCGGCGCGGCAGGCGGCGCAGGGCAGAGCCAGGAACAACGCGAGCGGAACCGCGCATAGCGGCGTCGCCAGCGGCAGCGCCCACCAGAACATGTCGACCCGTGTCAGCACGGCGTCGGTCAGCCAATAAAGCCCGGCGCCATAGAAGCCCATTCCGAAAATGAAGCCGCGCCAGAAGGCCGAGCGGGTGGAGGCGGCGGCGTCGATCCGCGCCAGCAGCAGCGGCACCGTGAGCAGCAGGATGGAAACCAGCCCGAGCGGCGGCAGCGCCAGGGCCGAAAGGCCGCCGGCGCCGAGCAACAGCAACCCCGCGCGCATCAATCCAGCGCGTCTCGGAGCTGGCGCTCGTAATGGCGGTAATATTTGTCCGTGATCAGGTCGGTCTTGACCACGACGGCGACGTCGGTGGTGTTGAACTGCGTGTCGACCACCGCGCCGTCGCCGATGAACCCGCCGAGCCGCAGATACCCCTTGATCAGCGGCGGCAGTTGCAACTGCGCGCGCTTATGGTCGAGCGTCGCCGGATCGCAGCGCCGCATCTCGATATAGCGCTCCGGCACCGCGCGCAGACGCAGCGCCGGCGGGGCGAGATGATTATGGTAGAGATAGGTCAGCTCGTTGCTCAGGCGCTCGGGATCGGTGCCGGGCAGGCTGGCGCAGCCGAACATCACGTCGATCCGGTGCAGGAACACGTAGGCGGCGATGCCGCGCCAGAGCAGCTGCATCGCCGCGCGGCCGCGATAGCCGGAATCGACGCAGGAACGGCCAAGCTCGAGCAGCCGGCCGGGAAAGCCGGTGATCCGGCTGATGTCATATTCGTCGGAGGTATAGAAGCGGCCGATGCGGCTGGCCCCTTCATTCTGCACCAGGCGGTAGGTGCCGACCACGCCCCTCGCGCCGGAGCTAACGGTGTGGTCGATCACCAGCAGATGGTCGGCCACCTCGTCGAAGATGTCGATGTCGCGCTTCAGGCGGCGCGCCCGCTCGTCGGGCTGGGCGCCCATCTCGTCATAGAAGATGCGGTAGCGCAGGGCCTGGGCGGCGTCGCGCTCCGCCGCCGTGGTGGCAATCCGCACGCCGAGGTTGCCCGCGCGCAACTCACCAAATCCACCCATGTCC
>CAXTCT010000101.1:0-7219 GCA_964242565.1 uncultured Acetobacteraceae bacterium
CCGGTCGCTTGCCGCTGGTCTGACCCGTCGGCTAACTCGCGCCATGAGCAGCCATGGAGCCGACGCTAGAGCGGATTCCTCTCAGGTTGCATCGTATCCTGCTGCGGCGAAGTAGTTTGCGCACTAGCGCCGGCCCGGCCGGCAGATGGCCGTGACCCGACGGCCAGGCACGACCCGGCCTGTGAGGCCCATCCAACCAAACCCCGGCAAGCGAGCGGGGCATGGCGATGCACCGCTTGTGATTTCCATCGCGAACCTGACCAAGACCTATGCCTCCGGCGTCCAGGCGCTCCACCCGCGCCGCCCGAAGCAGGATCGGTCTGGTGCCGCAGGAGTTGAGCACCGGCGCGTTCGAGACCGTGCTCGCCACGGTCAATTTCAGCCGCGGCCTGTTCGGCAGGCGGGATGAAGCGGCGTCAGCCTCGGCATGACCCTGGTGTTCATGGCTTTGTGCCTCGCGCTGATCTGGTGGATCTTCAGGACCGGCTCCAAGCTCAAGCGCTGAACTAGTTTGGCCGACCGCAGCTCCGGCCGGTATGTCAGGCCTGCCGGTAGGCCGCCGCCGGATGCGGCGCCGACAGGCGCGCGCCGTTGCCGAACAGCCGTTCGCGGTAGCTGCCTGACGCGTAGCCGGTTTTATAGACGCCGCGCGCCTGCAGCACCGGCACCACATGCTCGATGAACGCTTCCAGGCATTCCGGCATCACCGTCCGGGCCAGGTTGAACCCGTCCACGTCCGCCGCATCGACCCACTCGATCAATGCGTCCGCGACCGTGTCCGGACCGCCCACGATGGGAACCTGACGGCTCCCGAGCACCAGGCGGTCGACGAACTGCCGCTTGGTGAAGCCGGTCCCTGCGGCGCGCGCCGCGGCATCGACGTTGCTGGTGATGGCGCGGCCGGAAGCGGCGCCCACGGGATCGTCCCAGCCATGGGCCGCGAAATCGATCCCGAGGCTGGCCGAGGCGTGGACCAGCGCACCCTCGATGCTGGCATGCACGCGGTACTCGTCCAGCAGCGCCCTGGCCGACGCGTCATCATGGCCGGTGATCACGGTGGCTCCCACAAAGACGAGGATCGGCCGCGGTGCGGCGCGCCGGCGCAGGTCGGCCACCAGACGCGCGACGTCGGCCACGGGACCGCCATTGACGAACACGCATTCGGCGTGCCGTGCCGCGAAGGCGCGCCCACGCTCGCTGCCGCCGGCCTGATGGAGCAGCGGCGTGCGCTGCGGAGACGGCTCGCAGAGATGGATGGCGTCCAGCCTGTATTCCGGCCCCTCACGCCGCACCGGGCGCACCCGTGCCGGATCGGCGTAGAGCCGTGCCGCGACATCGTTGCGAACCGCATCCTCGGCCCAGCTTCCCTCCCAGAGCGCGTAGACCGCTTCCATATAATGGTCGGCGAGGTCGTAGCGATCCTGGTGCGCCATGTGCTCGGATCGGCCCGCCGCGCGCGCGGCGCTGTCGAGATAGCCGGTGACGATATTCCAGCCGATGCGGCCGCCGCTGAGATGATCCAGTGTGCTCATCCGGCGGGCGAACAGAAAGGGTGGCTCATAGGCCAGATTGGCGGTGATGCCGAAGCCGAGATGCGTCGTGGCGGCGGCCATGATCGCGACCAGAAATGCGGGATCGAGCAGCGGCACCTGCACCGCTTCGCGCAGGGCGGCATCCGGCGAGCCGTCCTGGACGTCATAGACGCCGAGTACGTCCGCCAGGAACAGCCCGTCGAACAGCCCGCGCTCCAGCAGCCGCGCAAGACCGGTCCAGTAGGCAGGGTCGCGATAGCGCCGCGACTGGTCGCGCGGGTGGGTCCAGAGGCCCTGATGGATATGGCCTATGGTCGCCATATCGAAGGCGTTGCAGCGTATCTCGCGCATCCTCAGCCCACGCGGTGGAGGGCGGCAACAGGGTGCGGACCCCTCAACGCAGCCCGGGCTTCATGACATTGCCTCGCTCGCGACCCGCATGGCCGGCACCGGCCGCTGGCCGCGCCTCGGGACATAATAGGTCAGGAGATCCTGGACATGCTGCTCCATGGAATAGATCCGGATCGGGCCATTCCAGAATCCCGCAAACGGAATCTCGCGGTTGTTGAACGCAACCAGACGCTGCTGCAGGCTGGCGGCCGATCCGCCCTGGAAGATGAAGTCCGGGTTGGAGGCGATCTCCTGCGCCCCGCCCCGATCCGAGGTCAGTATCGGTATCCCGCGGGAGACCATCTCGATGGCGACCTGCGGCAGGTTATCCTCCCAGATCGGCGGCACGATCCCGAGATTGACGCCCTCCAGAACGGCGTCGAGCGTCTTGTGGGTGAACCCATCGAAATAACGGAAAGCCGCGAACCGGCGGGCCACTTCGCAAAGCCGCTCATAGGCGGAGGGATCGTGGATTCGCTTTGCGGCCACGGTCAGCGTGATGGTGCTTGCGACCGCATCGGGCAACAACGCCAGGGCCTGGAGCAGCAGGTTGAACCCCTTGCTGCGGCGCATGTAGCCGAGATAGGCGATGTGAAGCGGTCCATCGAGGCTTGTTATCCGCACCGCACGGTCGAAGATGGCCTTGTGTGGCGTCCCGATATAGGACACCGAAACATTCCCGGGCCGTATGCCTCGTGCCAGCATGACCTGTTTCGTGCGCTCGGATACGGCCAGCACATGATCGAAGACGGTGGCGCAAATCTCGATGTTGGTGTGACGGAAATTGAAATAGGGCGTGCCGTCCCCATCCTTGTCCGTGATCACGACCGGATCGAGGCTGTTGGTGTTCTCCGCGGTAAGTGGCGCGTCGTTTGCGTCCGCGCCACTCGCCGGCCGGCCTCTCAGCCGCGCCATCAATTGCCGTTTTGCCTTGACCATTTGCGGCGCCAGACGATTGACCATTTCGACGGCCGGACGCCGACGGCGCGCACTGCGATATTCCTGGGACGTCTCGCGCTCGGTAAAGCAACGCGTGCAATCGACACCATTGCGATAATCGACGCAGACCTGCTTCTCCTGGAACCAGAGATCCACCTGGGCACAGACGGCGCCGTAATTATGGACCGAGTAGATGAGCCTCGCCTCGGGAAACTCGGCTCTCACCTTGCGGAAGAAGGGGCCGGTCAGGCCTTCCACATTCTGGAAATGGAAGACATCGATGGCGCCGTATTTCTTTCGCAGCAATGCCGGAACATCGTCCAGGCCGGTGCTTGTCGTATAGGTGCCGAAATCGTCCCAGGCCACATAGGATGGCGCGATCATGGGCGAGTTGACGATCATCGCCCGGTCGAACTCATTTCGCCAGGTCTTTAGCCTGGGCTGCCGCCGGATGACCGTGTACACGTCTCCCGCGCTGAGCGTGATCACCTTGTGACCGGCCGCCTGCAACGCCTTGGCAAGGTTGGTGCTGTAAACCCCAACGCCGCCACCTCCGCCTTCGGGCTGGAGATAGTTATAGATCAGGATATTCATGCTGTTTCCTGTACCGTCCGAAAGCCGTTGACGCTGTCCAATACTCCACGGACCGAGTTTCCGATCATTGCTTAATCTTGCGCCTCAGAGCGTCCTTGAGATGGCCGATTATTTGTTGCCAGACGAGCGGGGCGAAGTATTTTACCAATGCGGTATACAGAACGCTGCCGATGATGCCGATGATGGCGACCTGCGCCAGCGGCCTGCCGGAAAACAGGGGCAGCATCGACAAGGCGAGGCCGATGCCCGTCGCCACCACGGCGAACAGGCTGGGCAGCGCGTAGATCAGTACGACCTGGCGCAGGCTCACGCCGACACGGCGATATACCCCATAGACGAATATCGGCTGGGAAAAGGCGTAGAAGACGCAAACCGCCATGGAGACGCCGACGGCCTGGTCGAGGAGTGCCCCGATCACGACCAGGGCGAAAAACACCGGGACCTGAACCAGGACATATCGAAGACCGACGATGAACTCGCCCCGGGCGGCCAGCAGGGTCCCCGCTATCCAGGAAATCGCATCCAGCGCCAGGCCGACACTGAGAAACTGGATGACCGGGATCGACGTGACCCACTTCTGGCCGAAAAGGCTGTGCAGCACCGGGCTCGCGACGGCTGCCTGTATCAAGGCCATCGGCATGATGCAATAGGACAGCATGACCGAAGCGGTAAGTGCGGCGTTTCCCTGCCGCTGTGGATCGGACTTCATCTGGATCAGGGTCGGGTAGAGAATACCGCCGAGATTGCCGGCCAACACCCATAATGGCTGCGCGGCCAGCCGGAAGCCGAAATAGTACCGGCCGACCACGCTCTCGCTGGCCAGCAGGCCGAGCACCATGTAGCCGCCCTGGCCAATGAACGAAACCATGATCCTGCTCAGGAAGGCGGCGGCGGTGTTTCGCACCAGGTATTTCCAGCGCCGGCGATGCGCCTGCAGCTTCGGCCGCGTGGTGATCAACGACCACCAGACGAGGGCGCGCACCACAGCCAGGATCGGCGCCGGTATGACGAAGCTGTAGGCGCCATAGCCCAGCCAGGCCAATCCGACCGTCATCAGCGACTGGGCGACGGTCTCGAACGATCCGTAGAGGGCAAACATGCCGAACCGTAGCTGCGAGCGCATCAGCATGCCGGGCACGCTCGAGAGCGCGTTCAGGGGCATCGAAAGCGCGAGCACGGCAAGAAGTCCAAAAAGATGCGGCGTGTGGTAGGCAAGGCCCGCAAAGGGGGCGAGTGCCACCACCAGAAGTCCGCCCAGCGTGGACAGGCCGAGATTGATCCAGAAGGCGGCGCCGCTCCAGATATACAGCGTCCGCTTCCGCTGGAGGATCACGTCCTCCACGCCCATGCTGGTCAGCGTCGAGACGAGGGTCGTCACCGTATAGGTCAGGCCGATCAACCCGAAATCCGCCGGGTCGAGCAGGGCGGCCAGGACGAGTTGACTGCCCAGGCTGCAGAGACGGGTGACGACGTTCTGGCCCAGCATCATGACCAGGCCGTGCAGCGCCCCCCGGCCCAGCGAGCTCGTCCTGGACGCGGCGGCGGTGGCCAGGTTGGACTGGCTCATCGGCGGCCGGCCGGGCAAGATCGACTAGGCCGTGACAAGTTGAGGCAGCAGCTCGCGCTCGAACGACTTGAGCGCGGCTCCGATCGCCTGATGCATATCCAGATAGCGATAGGTCCCGAGCCGCCCTCCGAAAATGGTACGGGGCTCGTCCGCGGCCCGTGCGGCATACCGGTCATAGATGGCCTTGTCCTGCGCGGTGTTGACCGGATAATAGGGCTCGTCATTCAGGCCGGCGAAGCGCGAGAATTCCTTCATCACCAGGGTGCGTCCGTCGAGATTATGCCGTTCCGGATGCAGATGCTTGAATTCGTGTATGCGCGTATAGGGCACATCCGTCTCGGGATAGTTGATAACCGAGGCACCCTGGAAGTCGTCGACCTGATGTCGCTCGATCTCGAAATCGAGGGTGCGCCACGATAGGGGACCGAAACAATAATCGTAATATCGGTCGATGGCTCCCGTGTAGATGATCCGCGCTTCCGGATGGAGTTGCGCCTTCACATCGAAGAAGTCGCGGTTCGTCAGGGTGGTGATCCCGTCATCGGCAAAGATCCGGTCGAAGATCGCCGCGTAGCCATCGACCGGCAGTCCCTCGTAGATATCGTTGAAGTAGAAATCCGTGAAGCTCGACCGCATTGGCAGGCGGGTGATGATGTCTGCCGGCAGGTCGCGCGGATCGGTCTCCCACTGCTTGGCGGTATAGCCCTTGATGAACGCCTCATAAAGTTCACGCCCGATCAGCGAGATCGCCTTTTCCTCGAAATTGGCGGGCTCGGGATAGGGTTCGGCCGCCGCCTTGGATGCGATGAATGCCTTTGCTTCCATCGGCTGCAGATCCACGCCGAAGAAGTTGTTCAACGTCATCAGGTTGATCGGCATCGTATAGGTGCGGCCGGCATAGCGGGTGAACACACGGTGCCGGTAGTTGGTGAAGGCGGAAAAACGATTGATCCATTCCCAGACCTCCTTGCTGGAGGTGTGAAACAGATGAGAACCATAGCGATGATATTCGATGCCGGTCTCGGGGTCGATCTCCGAATAGGAATTGCCGCCCAGATGCTCGCGCCGTTCCAGCACAAGCACCGGCTCCTTGAGAACCGAACTGATCCGTTCTGCCATGACGGCACCAAAGAAACCGCTGCCCACAACAACAAATTTATGTTCCGACAAATTCGTCACAAAATAATCCTCGCGATTTGGGTCTTCGGCGCTGCAACTCAATACCACACGCCCAATTGAGAGGTCTTATTCTGTCGGATGCCCGGAGATAAGGGCTAATCGGAGGCAAAAGCCTGAAACTGATTGATAGTTCCAGATCGAGCCGTCTTCCGCTTGCGGCAGGTGTCGCCGATGTGAATGGAATGTGCAGTGGCGTACGGGTGTCGCAATAGGATCGAACCATCGTCAGCGTGTGGTTCGACGATCACGGCCTCGGGTTGAAGGGCGGAACCCACGACCTAACCTTGATGGCGTGCCACGCATCGTGTCGCGTGGCTGAAGCGAAACAGGAGTGCCTGCAATGGCTGACGTGACAACACCGGTATGGCTCATCACCGGCTGCTCGACCGGTTTCGGCCGCGAGTTGGCCCGGCTTGTGCTCGCGCGGGGTTGGCGCGCGGTGGTGACGGCCCGCAATCCCGAAAAGATCGCCGATCTGGTCGAAGGTCATGAGGATCGCGCGCTGGCGCTGGCGCTGGACGTCGATCGAAGGTCGCAGGTTCAGAGTGTGGTGCAGCAGGCCGAGGCGAGGTTCGGCGCCATCGACGTGCTGGTCAACAATGCCGGCTATGGCTACCTCGCCGCCATCGAGGAAGGCGAGGATGACGAGGTCCGTGCCCTGTTCGAGACCAATGTGTTCGGTCTGATCGCCGCCACCCAGGCGGTGCTGCCGGGAATGCGCAAGCGCAGACGCGGACACATCGTCAATATCTCGTCGATCGGCGGCCTGGTCAGTTTCTCCGCGACCGGTTTCTACCACGCCACCAAATATGCGGTCGAGGGCCTCTCGGAATCCCTTGCCCTGGAAGTCGCGCCTCTGGGAATCAAGGTGACGATCGTCGAGCCGGGCCCGTTCCGCACCAACTGGGCCGGGCCGTCGATCAAGCAGTCGGCCACCCGCATCGGCGATTACGACCAGACCGCCGGGGAGCGGCGCAAGCAGACCGAGGAGCGTAGCGGCAGTCAGGTCGGCGACCCG
>CAXTCT010000102.1:0-7184 GCA_964242565.1 uncultured Acetobacteraceae bacterium
GCGCGTTCAACGGATTTGCGATCACGGTGCTCAACATGAGCCCGTTCATCGTCACGCTGGCGTCGCTGGCAATGGCGCGCGGGCTTGCGTTCATCGTCACCAACGGCAACACGATCTTCGATTTCCCGGACGGCTTCGACAATATCGGCGGCGGCAATCTAGGCCCCC
This sequence comes from uncultured Acetobacteraceae bacterium, assembly GCA_964242565.1. Lineage (GTDB taxonomy): Bacteria > Pseudomonadota > Alphaproteobacteria > Acetobacterales > Acetobacteraceae > Lichenicoccus. The sequence continues at coordinate 169 of CAXTCT010000102.1, forward strand.
TGCCGATCGCCGCCCTGATCGCGGCGGCAGTGTTCCTGCTCGCCTGGATCATGCTGTCGCGCACCGTGCTCGGCGCCGAGATCTACGCGGTCGGCGGCAACCGCGAGGCGGCGCGGCTGGCGGGCATCCCGGTCGGACGGACGCTGGCCCTGGTCTACATCGTCAGCGGCGCGCTCGCCGGGCTTGGCGGCGTGGTGCTGGCCGGGCGCCTGGACAGTGCCCAGCCGATCGCCGCGGTCGGGCTGGAGCTGAACGCGATCGCCGCCGTGGTGATCGGAGGTGCCTCGCTGTTCGGCGGCAAGGGGAGCATGCTCGGCACCCTGCTCGGGGTGCTGATCATCGGCCTGATCAACAACGGGTTGACCTTGAAGAATGTGCAGCCCTTCTGGGTGCAATTCATCCAGGGTGCCGTGATCTTCGGGGCGGTGCTGATCGACAGCCTCAACCAGAAGCGCCGCGCTCGGAACTGATGTACCTTGGAACCGTTCGACTCGGTTGCAATTACTTGCGCCGTTATGTTACGATATCGATATTGATGCAATCCTGCAAGGGGATCACAAGTTGTTTATCCCTCAGCGTGCTGCGAGGCGCCCAGGTGGCTCCCCGGGTGGCTCATGCCGCCGATGATCCGCTACCGTCTGCTGACCGACGACCGCCATCACTGGTTCGTCCGCTGGTACTGCGCTTCCCGCTGGCTGCTGGTCTATGGACCCGCTTCAGAGGCGCAGGCGCGGGAATGGGTCGATGGCATGATGGCCCAGCAGCTGTAGCGGTTACGAGCAGGCCGGCATCATGCTAGCCTTGCTGCGGAAACCAGCTGAAGAGCGTCCATGGCCGATGATCCGTATGAAGTTCTGGGCGTTCCGCGGGACGCTGATCAGGCCGCCATACGCAAGGCCTATCGTGCGAGGGCCCGCAAGCATCATCCCGACCTGAACCCCGGCGACAAGGCCGCCGAGGAGGCCTTCAAGTCGGTTTCGGCCGCCAATGACCTGTTGTCCGATCCCGAGAAGCGGGCGTCCTTCGATCGCGGCGAAATCGGCGCCGACGGGCAGGCGCGTCAGGAACGTCCGCAATATCGTGATTTCGCGGAAGGCGCGTCCGGCCGGCGCTATCGGCCCGCCGGCGCGGCGTCAGGCCATCCGGCCGGAGGCTGGGGCGCCAACGAGGACGAGCTCGGTGACATCTTCAGCACGATATTCGGTGGCCAGGCCGGCGGCTTCAGCGGCCATGCGGGGACCGCCCCGGCCGGACCGCGCAAGGGACGGGACGAACAATACGGGCTGACCGTGGATCTGCTCGACGTCGTCAACGACGCGACCAAGCGGCTGACCCTGCCCGATGGTCGCACTCTTGACGTCAAGATCCCGGTCGGCCTCGAGGACGGCCAGAGCCTGCGCCTGCGCCAGCAGGGCGGTCCCGGCCTCAACGGTGGCACCTCCGGCGACGCGCTGATCGAGATCAAGGTGGCGGCGCACCCGTTCTTCCGGCGCGAGGGGAGCGATATCCATCTCGATCTGCCGGTGACGGTGCAGGAGGCGGTGCTGGGGGCGAAGATCTCGGTGCCGACGCCGGCCGGCTCGGTGGCGATGACGGTTCCCCCCGGTTCGGATACCGGACGCCAGCTGCGCCTGCGCGGGCGCGGGGTTCCTGCTCGTGGCGGGATGGCGGCGGGCGACCTCTATGCCACCCTGCGTGTGGTGATCGGCGCGCCCGATGCGGCGCTGGAGGAATTCCTGAAGACTTGGAAACCCGAGACAGCCCCGGACCCGCGGCGTTCGATGATGAGGGCCGCATGATCACCATCGAGACGCTCTTCGTCCAGGTCGGCGGCCTGCGCCGGGACGATCTGGAACGCTGGATCGCCCAGTCCTGGGTGCGCCCGGATGGCGAGCCGGGCCGCTACCTGTTCCACGACATCGATGTCGCCCGTGTGCAGCTTATCGTGGAGTTGCGCGAACAGATGCAGGTCAACGAGGAGGCGCTGCCGGTCGTGCTCTCGCTGCTGGACCAGCTCTACGAAGCCAGGCGGAGGATGCGACGGGTGCGCGACGCGCTTGACCAGGCGACCCCGGACGACCTGCGTCAGGCCCTGGTGCAGCTGATGCTGTCGGACCCGGCGTAGCGTCCGGCGCCCGACCCCGGCCTGTCCCGCCCCTGATCGCACCCGATGAGCGCCCTGGGCCTGTTCGCCATCCTCCTCACCCTGGCCTCCGGCTTCGGTGTGCTGAACCACGTCAGCTTGCGGCTGCCGAACACGATCGGGGTGCTGCTGCTGTCGCTTCTGGTGTCGCTCATGCTGCTGGGCGCGGACCGGCTGTTCCCGGACTTCAGCCTGCTCGGCCTGCTGAAGCAGGCCCTGTTGAAGCGGATGCTTGGCGCCGTCGACCTGCCGGCGACCCTGCTGAACGGCGTCCTGTCGTTCCTGCTTTTTGCCGGCAGCCTGCATGTCGATCTCGGCGCCCTGTGGAAGGGCAGGCTGAATGTGCTGGCGCTGGCGACCATAGGCACCCTGCTGGCCGTCGCGATGCTCGGCGGTGCGATGTGGCTGGTATTTCCTCTGCTGGGCCAGCCTGTCGCCTTCATCTGGTGCATCGTCCTCGGCGCGATCCTGGCGCCGACCGATCCCGTCTCGGTGGGCGGCATGTTGAAGCGTCTTGGCCTGCCGGCCCCGTTACGGGCGCTGTTCGCCGGCGAGAGCCTGTTCAACGACGGCGTCGGCGTCGTGGCGTTCGGCGTGGCGCTCGAGATCGCCACCGGTGACGGCAGCCTCGTCGGGGCTTGGGAGATTGCTGCCCGCTTTGTGTTCGAGGCCGCCGGCGGCGCCGGCCTCGGGCTGCTCACCGGCCTCGTCGCGGTATGGATGCTGCGGCGCGTCGAGGACGAGAGCCTGGAACTGACCCTCTCGCTTGCGCTGGCCACCGGAACCTTCAGCCTTGCCAACAGCCTGCACATGTCCGGACCGATCGCCGTCGTGATGGCCGGGCTGACGATGGGCAGCCAGCAGGCCCGCGCGGCGATGAGCGGGCAGACCCATGCGGCGATGATGAGCTTCTGGTCCATGGTCGACGAGGTGCTGAACGCGCTGCTGTTCCTGCTGATCGGCTTCCAGGTCATGACGATTCCGTTCCAGGCGTCGAACCTCGCCGCCGCCTTGTGCGCGGTGCCGCTGGCCGTGGCCGTCCGCTTCATGAGCGTGCTGCTGGCCGCGGTTCCCATGCATATCCGCGGGCCCAACCGGCTCGGCACCTTGATGCTGCTGACCTGGGGCGGATTGCGCGGCGGCATTTCCGTGGCGCTGGCGCTGTCTCTGCCCGATGACGCGGCCAAGGCGGCCCTGCTGGTGGTGTGCTACCTGGTGGTGATCTTCAACATCGTGGTCCAGGGGCTGACGATGGAGCGGCTGGTGCGTCGCTTCTACTAGTTCCGCCAGGAGCGTACCGGATCCGCCAGGACTGGCTGCCGTGCTTCACAGAAACGTGATCGCGTTGTCTTCGCCAATGCAAGGGTGCCCGCCGCCAGCAGCTTGTGGCATCGTTGCATGTTATGCTCGATCGTTCAAAGGGATGGAGACCACATGGCCGATATCGCCGAGGCGTCGGACGCCCATGCCGGGAGATTCAGCGGATATTTCGACCGCTACCAGAGCGGACGGGCCTCGGGATGGGTGGCCAATCTTGCCTCCCCGCAGACCATCGTCTCGCTTCTTGTCATCATAGACGGCGCGGAGGTCGGGCATGTGCTGTGCGACGAGATGCGCCCCGATGTCCGCGATACGCTGACGCTCCCCTCGGCCCGGGTCGGCTTTACCTACAATGTTCCGGAGAGCTACCTCGACAGCCGGCCGCATGTGCTGAGCTTCCTGCTGCCGGACGGCAGCGTGTTGTCCCACATGGGGACCGATGGGGTCGGCAGGCTGAGCCAGGCGCTCGAGTTCAACGACGGCCCCCATGTCGCCCTGCGCGGCAACCTCGACGGGCTGATGCATAATGCGTTGCGCGGCTGGGTGCTGCGCCAGAAGGGTCATGAAGGCAGGATGACCGCGGGCTGCGACCTGCTGATCACCTGCGACGGAATCCGCGTCGGACAGGTTCGCGCCGACCGGTTGCGGCGCGATGTCGGCAGCGCGCTGGAATGCGATCCGAACTGCGGCTTCGAGTTCGCCATCCCGAAGGATTTCCGCCGCGACTACCCGCAGCATTTCCGCGCCTTCGTCCTGCCCGAGATGCTGGAGCTGGAGGGCAGTCCTCTGGTCACCTCGACGGTGTCCGAATATCTGGAAGGACGTCTGCTGTCGCTGTCGTCGGACATGAGCAGGCTGCAGGGCGATCTCGAGCGCATGCGCCGGGAACTCGATCGTCTGCTGCCGAGCGAGGGGTATCACCTCGATGATTACGACCGCTGGGCACGGCGCTACTACGAAAAGCTGCGTGCCCGGGTCGCGGCCGGACGCCAGGCCTTGCGCGAGGCGGGCGGGCTGCCGCCGGAGCCGCTCGTCAGCGTGCTGATGCCGACCTACAAGCCGTCGCTGCCGGATTTCGTCGCCGCGATCGAATCCGTCATCGCCCAGACCTACAGCAATTGGGAGCTGGTCGTCATCGACGATGGCAGCAAGTCCGCCGAGGTGTCCGCCCGGATCGACCTGTTCTGCCGTCAGGACAAGCGCATACGCTGCATCCGGCGCGCCAGGAACGTCGGCATCGCCAGGGCCACCACGATCGGGATGGAAGCGGCACGTGGGGAATGGATCGTGTTCTTCGACCATGACGACGTGCTGGTCGATGTCGCCCTCGAGGTGATGATACGCGCAGCCCGGACCAGCGGCGCCAAGCTGCTCTATTCCGACGAGGACAAGCTCGATCAGGCGGGCTATTTCCGGGAGCCGAACCTCAAGCCCGACTGGAACTACCGCTATCTTCTCGGCTGCAACTATGTCTGCCATCTCACCGTCGTGGAGACCGCGACCATGCGCGCGGTCGGCCCGCTGCGGCGCGAGTACGACGGCGCCCAGGACCATGATTTCATCCTGCGCTGCTCCGAGCTGCTCGATCACAAGTTGATCCATCATGTTCCCGAACTGCTGTACCACTGGCGCATCACGCCGAACTCGACCGCGGGCGACCTCTCGAACAAGCATTATGCGGTCGATGCAGGGGTCCGTGCCGTGGCCGACCATCTCAAGCGGCTCGGTAAGCCGGCCGAGGTGTGCTCGATCAACGGCCTGACCATCTACGGCGTCGAATGGATCCCGACCAGCGAGCCGCGCGTCTCGATCATCATTCCGTTCCGGGACCAGACCGGCGCCACCCGGCGTTGCGTCGGCAAGCTGCTCGCTCACACGCGCTACACCAATTACGACATTGTTCTGGTCGATAACTGGTCCACCTCGCACGAGAGCCGCAGCTTCCTCGCCGAGATGGAAAAGCTCGATCACGTGCGTGTGCTGCATGTGGTGGAGGCGTTCAACTACGCGCGCCTGAACAATCTGGCGGCAGCCCGGAGCGACGCGGAATTCTTTGTGTTCATGAACAACGACGTGTTCATCTCCGATCCCGGCTGGCTGCACCGCCTCATCGGCGAGGCGACCGCCCGGGACGATATCGGCATCGTCGGCGCCAAGCTGCTGTACCCGGACCAGACGATACAGCATGCGGGCGTCCTGTCGGGCGTACATGGCGTCGCGGCGCATGTGCATCTTGGCCTGAACGCCAGCGATTACGGCTATATCGGGCGCGCCATGCTGAGCCAGGAATTCACCGCCGTCACTGCGGCCTGTCTGCTGATCCGGGCCGAGCTTTTCCGCAAGGTCGGCGGCTTCGACGAAGAACATCTCCAGGTCGCCTATAACGACGTCGATCTGTGTCTGAAGATCCACGAAGCCGGCTACCGTGTCGTGTGGTGCGCGGGCCTGATCGCCGAGCATCATGAGAGCCTGTCCCGCGGCAGCGACCTGCGCCCGGATCAGGAGGCCCGTTTCTTCCGCGAGCAGCAGGTCATGCTCGAGCGCTGGGGCGACAAGCCGTTCTTCCGCGAAGATCCTTTCTACAATCCGAATTTCTCCAAGACCGCCAGGCTGTTCTTTCATTTGTCGGACCCGGCCGACCGGCCGCCGCTATGAGGCCCGCTCGCTTGCCGGTCGCCCGACGATGAGCCCCTCCATGCTGAAACCGCCGATCTTGAGCCGGCGCGCCGGCTGTGCCGGGATGCTGGCCTTGCTGGCCGGCTGCGTGAGCGCACCGGCAAGCCGGCTTTCGCCGCGCGACCAGGCCGACCTGGCTCGGATCCAGTCCTACCTGAACGCCCGCCGCGGGTTGCGCGCGCATCTCGCGCAGACCGGTCCGGATGGCATTCCCAGCACCGGCACGGTCTGGTTCGAGCCCGGCCGGTTGCGTCTGCAGTATGACGCGCCCAACCGCATGCTGGTGGTCGCCTCCGGCCAGCATCTGGTGGCCCATCGTGAGGCTGACGGGTCGACCACGCATATCGCGCTTTCCGCCAACCCGCTCGGGCTGCTGCTGGCGCGGCCGCTGCGCCTTTCGGGCGATATCGACGTGACCGACATCCAGCGTGGACCGGGTATCCTGCAGGTCTCCCTCGCGCGCGCGGCCAATCCCGCGCAAGGCCTGCTGACCCTGATTTTCCGCGACCAGGCCGGCGGCCTCACCCTAGCCGGGCTGGAGGCCATGGACGCGCGCGGCAACCGCACCCGGCTTGCATTGTCCGACGTGCAGGCGGGGCTCGATCTCGATCCGGCCTTGTTCAGCCCGCCGGCATCCTGACCGGATCAGCCGAAGCAGGGGCCCCAATGATGCCGCAACGCCTGGTCCACCTCGTCCGGATCCGTCGCGACCCCGAGTGCCCGCAGGCTGGTCACGCCGTGCTCGCGGATGCCGCAGGGCACGATGCCATCGAAATGATCGAGATTCGGATTGATGTTGAGCGAGACGCCGTGCCAGCTGACCCAGCGCGTCAGCCGCACGCCAAGGGCCGCGATCTTGCTGTCGCGGCCGGTGGCG
>CAXTCT010000103.1:0-7172 GCA_964242565.1 uncultured Acetobacteraceae bacterium
GGTCGCCATCGACCTGCGGGACAAGCGCGGCGTTGCCGTGGTGCTGGATCTGGTTGCGAGCGCGGATGTCCTGGTCGAGGGCTTCCGGCCCGGCGTGGCGGAGCGTCTGGGCGTCGGTCCGCAAGCCTGTCTGGAGCGCAACGGCCGGCTCGTCTATGGGCGTATGACCGGGTGGGGACAGGATGGCCCATTGTCCCAGGCCGCCGGGCATGACTTGAACTACATCGCCCTGACCGGAGCGCTGCACGCGATCGGAGCCGCCGGCCAACCGCCCGTGCCCCCGCTCAACCTAGTGGGAGATTACGGCGGCGGCGGCATGCTCCTCGCACTCGGCATCGTCGCGGCCCTGCTGGAACGGGCCTCGTCAGGCAAGGGCCAGGTGGTCGATGCCGCGATGGTGGATGGCGCCGCGATGCTGATGTCGCCGATCTATGCCCTGTTGGGCAAAGGAACATGGAAGGACCGACGCGAGGCCAATCTTCTCGATGGCGGCACCCCGTTCTACGCCTGTTACGGATGCGCCGATGGCCGCTTTGTCTCGGTCGCGGCGATCGAGCCGCAATTCTACCGGGTTTTGCTGACCCGGCTGGGCATCGACGAGCCGAACTTCGCGCATCAGTGGGACGAGGCTCAATGGCCCCTGCTGCGAAATCGCCTTTCCGCCCTGTTCCTCACCCGGACCCGCGACGAATGGTGCGCCCTGCTCGAGGGGAGCGACGCCTGCTTTGCCCCCGTGTTGTCGATGTCCGAGGCCCCGCATCATGCCCATCTGATGGCGCGTGGCACATTCCGGCAGCAGGACGGAATCACGCAGCCGGCCCCCGCGCCGCGCTTTTCCCGCAGCCTGGCCGATCCGGCGGGGCCGCCTCCGCCCCTCGGCGCCGACACCGCGGATATCCTGGCTGGGCTGGGCTATGATGCGGACAAGATCGCGACGCTGATCGCGGATGGAGTGGCTCACGGTCGCGTCGGAAACGCCGGCGGCTGATCGCCCAACGGTGGCTACTCGATCAATCGCGAAATTCTCCCCGCGACAGCCTCCCGGCGGCATTGACTGAAAATCTAACACAAGCTAGATTTTGTGGAAGTTGAGGAGTTCCTGTCAATGAACACGCAAGAGCTACAGGTGGATCGGGTGACGCTGGACGAGAGCTTCGCCGAGAAATGGTATGCCGATGGATGGATCGACTGCTGGAACAGCAATCGTCCGGAGCGGGTCCGGGACATCCTGACGGAAGACTTCATTCTGGACAGCCCCACGACGAGGCACACGGGTTGGCATGTTCAGGGATACGAGGCGGCGAGCAACTACATACGCTACGTGCTTGCCGCTTATCCCGACCTGCAATGGGAGGTCACGGCGCCGCCGATGCTGGCCCAAGGCCTGGCACGGGCTGCCTTCACCTGGCGCGGCACCGGGCATTTCACGGGCCGCATCGATCCGCCCGGCATACAGGGAACCGGGCGGCCATTCGATTTCTCCGGGCATGAAGTATTCGATTTCCGCGGCGATCGGGCGTGCCGGCTTTATGCCACCTATGACCTGCTGGGCTTGATGAAGCAAATCGGCCTTTATCGCGGCGCCACCGTCCGCTAGCCGGATCAAACCTGGAGAGCCCCAGTGCCGGGAAGCTTGCGAGCCTTGTTGGAAACGAGCGCTGATAGGTCGCCCGAAAGGGTCGCTGTCAGTGCCGGTTCAGTCGAGATGACTTGGTCGACCTTGCGCGACAGGGCTTGTCGCGTTGCCGCGGCCCTGGTTCGCGACGGCGTCAAGCCGCAAGACCGCGTGATCTACCTGGGCAAGAACGACATCCGTTATTTCGAGATATTGTTCGGTTGTGGGCTGGCCGGCGCGATCATGACTCCTGTCAACTGGCGTCTCGCGCAGGACGAAGTCGAGGCGATCATCAAGGACGCGTTGGCCACGGTCGCCTTCGTCGATGGTGAAGTTGCGCCGCGGATCACCAGCAAGCTGGCCATGATCGTCAGCCTTGGCCAGCATGATGAATGGGTTCCGTACTCGCAATGGTGCGGTCCGGCGGAGGACCCTGGCGTGGCGCCACAGCCGGAGCATATCGCAATCCAGCTCTATACCAGCGGGACCACGGGCCGGCCGAAGGGGGCGATGTTCAGCAACGGGCGGAACCTGCGCGTGCTGCTCGACAAGGTTTCCGTCGAGTGGGATTTGGGGCCGAACGACGTCAGCCTGCTTACGCTGCCGCTGTTCCACATGGGCGGCCTGGCCTGGGCATTGGCCAGCCTCGCCCGAGGGGCACGCTGCGTCGTCGTGCGGGATTTCGATCCGGTGGCGGTGTTGGATGACATCGAACGGGTCGGCGTGACCGTTGCGTTCTTCGTGCCGGCGATGCTCGCGGCGGTTGCCGCGGTCGCCGAAGCGGGCGCACGCCCGGTCGGCCTGCGGCGAGTGTTCTATTCCGGTGCGGCGATCAGCCCGACCGCGCTCACTAAGGCAATGGCTGCTCTGCGCTGCGATTTCGTCCAGCTCTATGGCCTGACCGAGGCGACCGGAGCCTTCGCCCAACTGCCCTCGCATGAGCATGATCCAGATGGCCCACTGGCGGATCTGCTGCTTTCGGCGGGCCGGCCATATCCCTGGGTCGAGGTTCGCGCGGTGTCCGCCGAGACTGATCTCGCCGTGCCTGTCGGCGATATCGGCGAGATATGGACCAGGTCCGAACAGAACATGGTTGGATACTGGAACGATGCCGAGCAGTCGGCGCGCGCCTTGACAGCGGACGGCTGGTTGCGAACCGGCGATCTCGGCCGTATCGACCAAGAAGGCCGGATCTTCCTGGTTGACCGCACGAAGGACCTCATCATTTCGGGGGGCGAGAATGTCTACCCGGTTGAGGTCGAGACGGTCCTGGCGGCGCACCCTGGTCTGGTGGAATTCGCCGTCTTCGGGGTTCCGCACGCGCACTGGGGGGAGACCGTCAAGGCGGTCGTGGTGCCCCGGAGCGGCGTGACATTGGACGCGCAGGAGGTGATCGGCTTCACGCGGCAGCGGCTGGCCCACTTCAAATGTCCTACCAGCGTCGACATTGTCGATGCCCTGCCGCGTACGGCGACGGGCAAGGTACTTAAATACCGGCTGCGCGAGCCATATTGGCGAGGCTTCGATCGCCGCATCAACTGAGGTCGGCGCATGAGGGCGGCCTTGCCAGGCCAAAGCAATTCGGCCTCCGGCAGTGTCAGGCTTGCCTCCAAAGGCAGCCGGACGCGCCAACGCCTGCTTGACGCGACGGCGGCCGAGGTCGCGCGGCAGGGTGTTGCGGGTGCCAGCATCAACATGATCGCGGCCGCTTCCGGGCTGAAAACCGCCAGTGTGTATTTCTATTATCAGTCGAAAGATCTGCTGATCGAAGCCATGTTCGAGGAAGGGCTGCTGAGATCGGTGGCCTTTCTGGAAGCGGCCCTGGCGGCTCTCCCCCTCGACAGCGACCCGGCCACCCGTCTTGCGGCGGCGATCCGCGCCCACTCGAAAGCCGTCTACGCGTTGCGCGACTATACCGTGGCGATCCTGGCACCCGGCTTGTCCGAAGACACGTTTGGAACAGCCGGCCGCACGCTGCGCCGGACGTACGGGCTGCTTTGGACGGAGCTGATCATCGGGGCGCAGAATTGCCAGGCGCTGCCCTCTGGACCGAGTTCGCGTCTGCTGCGCGATCTCATCTTCGGGGCATTGAATGCCGTCAGTCTCGGGCGCAACTCACCTCACGATGCCGCAAATGCGCTCATTGCGCTGCTGGGCCTCGACGCCGGACGATAAGGAAGGCTCGAGACGGATCTGTCAGGTCGCTGACGCTGAGGCTATGCCGCGGGCGACACCTTCGACCCTTCTGCCTGACGCTGAAGGGCCGGCCCCGCGTCGGAGAGGTTCATGGCGCTCGCGATCAGCGCGGTATGCGAGAAGGCCTGGGGCATGTTTCCGGTCATGCGCCCGGCTTGGGGATCATATTCCTCGCTGAGCAGCCCAAGCTCGTTGCGAAGGGCCAGCAGCCGCTCGAACATCGCGCGGGCTTCGTCCGTCCGGCCTTGCATGTGCATGCAATCCACCAGCCAGAAGCTGCAGGCCAGGAACGCCCCTTCTCCTGGCGGCAGCCCGTCCTTGGTCGTGGTCGTCTCGTAGCGCTTCACGAACCCGCCCGAAACCAGATCCCGCTCGATGGCCCGCACCGTTCCGACCACGCGCGGGTCGTCGTGTGGAAGGAAACCCACCAGCGGGATCAACAACAGGCTGGCGTCCAGCACGCTCGCGCCAAAATACTGCACGAAGCTGTTCTTGTCCGGGTCGAACCCCTCGCGGCAGACCGTCGTGTGGATCTCGTCGCGAATGGACCGCCATTCATCGACCGGGCCTGCCAATCCATGCTGCTCGACATCCTTGACCATCGCGTCGAACGCGACCCAGGCCATCACCTTGGAGTAGGTGAAATGCTGCCGGCCGCCTCGTGTCTCCCAGATGCCGTCGTCGGGTTCCTTCCAGATCTTGGCGAGGTGGCCGATGAGGCCGAGCTGCACGTCCCAGGTCGCTTCAGCCTGTCCGATGTTGCCAAGGCGCGACTGGTGCAAGGCGCCCATCACCTCGCCGTACACGTCGAGCTGCAACTGGTCCGATGCGGCATTGCCGATACGAACCGGCGCCGCTCCCTGGTATCCAGAAAGCCACGGCACTTCCCACTCGGACAGCCGCCGCTCGCCGGCGACCCCGTACATGATCTGCAGCTGATCGGGGCTGCCGGCAACCGCGCGGTGCAGCCAGTCTCGCCACCGGCCTGCCTCGTGGTAGTAGCCGCCCTTCATGAGCGAGAACAGCGTGAGCGTCGCGTCCCGCAACCAGCAGAACCGGTAGTCCCAGTTGCGGACCCCTCCCAGCTGCTCCGGAAGCGACGTGGTCGCGGCCGCGACGATGCCGCCCGTACGGTTGAAGGTCAGCGCCTTCAGCACGAGAAGCGAGCGCAACACGGCGTCGCGCCATTCCCCTTGATAGCTGCAGCGCCCGCACCATTCGGTCCAGGAGGCGGTCGTTTCAGCCAAGGCGGAGGCAGCGTCCACCGCGGCGGGCACCGGATCGCATGAGGCGCCGTAGGTCAAGGTGAACCAGGCGCGCTCCCCGGCCGCGAGTGTGAATGCCGCCGTGGTACGCAGGTGTGCGCCCTCAAGCGGCACCGAGGCGCGAACGACCACCATGTCCGGCCCGACGACGGCGGAGATGCCGTCGCCGTCCGGCAGCCGGGTCACCCATGGGACCGACATGCCGTAATCGAACCGCAGGGCCATCTCGGTCATCATGTCCACGCGCCCCGTCCGGCCCTCGACGATCCTGACCAGGGTGGGGCTGGCGGCGCCGGCGACCATGAAGTCGATGACCGCGGCGGTGCCGGACGAGGTCTCGAACAGCGTCTCCAATACCAGCGTATCATCGTGATATCGCCGCGTACCGCGAGCGCCGGCGTCGGCCGGGGCAAGCTTCCACCGGCCATTCTCCGCATTGCCCACCAGCGCCGCCAGGCAGGCCGCGCTGTCGAACCGGGGCAGGCATAGCCAGTCGATCGATCCGTTCTTTCCGACGAGCGCGCAGGATGCGCAATCGCCGATGAGGCCATAATCCTCGATGGCCAAAGGCTGCTCGGCAGGGTGTGCGCTCGTCATGACAAACTCCAGGTTCGGTGACGCAGGGTTCAGCCGCCGGAGGCGAAGCCGGGGTACAGCGTCATGCCGCCATCGACGAACAATGTGGCGCCGGTGACGTAGTCGGCCGAGTCCGACGCCAGCCAGACCGCGGCCTGGGCGATGTCGTCGGGTTCGCCGATCCGCTTGTAGGGCACGAGCGTCATCAGGTCCGCGTATGCCTTGTCCGTGTTCCACGCCGAGGTGTTGATCGGCGTCCGGATGGCGCCCGGGCCGATGCCGTTCACCCGGACGAAGTGCGGCGCCAGCTCCTGGGCCATCGTTTCCATCATCATTTTGATGCCGCCCTTGCTGGCGGCGTAGTTCACGTGTCCGGCCCAGGCGATGACCTGGTGGACCGAACTCATGCAGATGATCTTGCCCGCCGCCTGCGACACGTCCTTCACCACGCCGCGCCGCAGATATTCCCGCGCCGCGGCCCGGCCACACAGGAACTGCCCCGTTAGGTTCACCCCGATCACCGTGTTCCACTGCTCGAGCGTCATGTCGATCAATGCGGAGTCCCGTTGCAGCCCGGCATTGCTGACCGAGATGTGCAGCGTGCCGAACTCCTTGATCGCCGCCGCGTACATCGCCTCGACCTGGTCCTCCTGGCTGACATCCGCCTTCAGCGTGATCGCCCGGCGTCCCATGGCGATGATCCTGTGCGCCACCTCGTCGGCGGCCTCCGGATGGGTGACATAGTTGATCGCCACATCCGCCCCAGCCTGCGCCAGGCCGAGGGCCACCGCCTCGCCGATACCGGAATTCGCTCCCGTCACCAGCGCCGGCTGGCCCGTGAGCACCTGGTGGTAGGGCGCCTTCGGCAGGCGGCTTGCATCCGGCAGGGCGGGAGCATCGGGGCTTTTGTCAGTGCTATGGCTCATGGTTGTACTCCGAAAGGGTGTAGAGGTTCGGCGCGGCCCTGCATGGCATGAACCGTGGCGGTCGATGCTGCCGGGCCGGCCGTCATGCGGCGAGGTCGATCGCGAGCAGGAGCTTGGTGGCCGCGATGAACAGGCGGCGGCCGGTGGAGCCGCCGAAGGTGCAGTTGGACGCGATCATCGGCGTCGGGATATAGCCGAGCCGGGTCCGGTCGGGCGCCACCACATGGATGCCGTCGGCCGCGGTCGTCCAGACCCAGCCGCGCGGGTCCACGGTGAACCCGTCGGGATAGCCGTGATCGGTCTGGTAGAACAGGCGCCGGCCGGACAGCGCTCCTTGCGCGCCGATGTCGAAGGCCTCGATCCGGTGCGCCGTCCCGGTCTGGCCGCCCGGGATCTCGTCCAGCGACAGCGACGTGTCGGACACGTAGAGCGTACGCCCGTCCGGGGCGAAGGCCAGCCCATTGGGCTGCTCGAAATCCGCCATCCGGCGCAGCGCCCCGGTGGCCGGCTCGAACCGGTAGACGCTGCGGTGGTCGAGCTCCGGTTCCACCAGGCTGCCCTGGTTGGGCATCAGGATGCCGAACGTGGGATCGG
>CAXTCT010000104.1:0-7167 GCA_964242565.1 uncultured Acetobacteraceae bacterium
GTGCCGACACCGTTGCGAAAGCGGTCGGACACCAGCCGGGTGTTTCGCTCGGTGATCTCCAGGTTGCGCTCGGCGATGGCCAGCTGGGCTTGCGCGCCGCGCAATTGCAGGTAATCCGTCGCCAGTTCGGCCAATGCGGCAAGGCCGAGGCTGCGTCGATCCTCGATCGAGGCGAGGGTCGTGGCGTCCTGCGCTTCTACCGACCGGCGGACCTTGCCGAACAGGTCAAGTTCCCACGATGCGTTCAGCGCGTTCTGGAAAATGTCGTATTCGAGCGGTGCGCCGGGTGCGGGCACGCTCAAAGAGATGGTGCCCGTCGGGCTTACCCTGTTGCGGGTATATTGCGACTGCTCGTTGATTTGCGGCAGGCCCTGCGAGGCCACGACCTGCCGCTGGGCACGGCCTTGCACGATCCGTTCCGCCGCGGTCTTGAGGTCGAGATTCTGGGCGACCAGCCGGCCGACCAGCGAGGTCAGCTCCGCGTCGTTGAAGCGCTCCCACCAATCGACGTCCACGTCTCCGGCCACCGTGCGGCTTGGCACGTCGGTCCGCTCCGGCCCCCAAAGGGTATAAGCGGGCACGGGTGGCGGATGAAAATCCGGACCCACCATGCACCCCGCGAGCGTTGCCGCGAGCACGAGCAGGGAGACGCACCGACCCATTGTCAATGCACCGTTATGCGGTAGGGATTATCCTCCTGCTCGCGCACCACATCCTCGAGTCCGGTGTGGATGGTGGTCTCGACGGAGAAGCCCACGCGCAGCAGTTTGGCCAAGGGCTGGTTCGGCGACAGCACGATCTTGACCGGCAGGCGCTGCACGATCTTGGTGAAGTTGCCGGTCGCGTTGTTCGCCGGGATCGAAGCGAAGGTCGAGCCCGTGGCCGGCGGCACCGAGTCCACGACGCCGTCCACGTCGATATTATAGGCATCCACGTGGATTTTGACGTGCTGGCCGGAGCGGACGTGGATTAGATCCACCTCGCGATAGCTCGCCTGAATGAACACCCGGCCGAGCGGCACCACCGTCAGCAATTGCGCGCCGGGGCTGACGATATCGCCCACTTGCACCGTGCGCTGGCCGACCATGCCGTCCATGGGTGCGAGGATGCGGGTGTAGCTGAGGTTGAGCTTGGCCTGATCGAGCTGTGCCTGATCCCCCTGCACCGTGGCTTCGGACGCGGATTTCTGCTTTTTGAGCACATCCATTTGCAGGCGCGCCGCGTCCAGCGAGGCTTGCTCGCCTTGCAGCGAGGCCTGGTCCTGTCGGAGCTGCGACTCGGTTTGCTGGCGCTGCTGCCCGCTTCCCGCCCCGGTGGCGGCGAGGGCGGCATAGCGTTTCTGGTCGGCCTGCGAGAAGCGGAGCCGCGCCTTGGCGGACTCGACGGATGCGTCTTGCTGCGAGATCACGGCCGGCTGACGGCTCACATTGGCCGCGGCATTGCCGGTCTGGGCCCGATCGCGCTCCAGCGTCGCCTGTGCCACGGCCACCGAAACCTCGAAGTTTCGCGGATCGAGCGTGACCAGCACCTGACCGGCCTTGACCATCTGGTTGTCGTTCACCTGGACGGTGGCGACCTGGCCGGATACCTGCGGCGCGACCGTGGCGTAATGGACGTCGACATAGGCATCGTCCGTCCATACGTCCGCGTGCGGCGCGAACACGATGTACAAGACGACGGCGCAGAAGATCACGACAACCAGGCCCGCGATATAAAAGGGCCAGCGCGGAAGGGCCTTCTCGCTGCCCTCGCTCTTCTTGGGGGGCGCCTTGTCTTTGTTGGCGTCGCCGTCGTTTTTGTTTGCATCAGGCATTGGCGTTAATGCTTCGCGAATTGCAGGCGTGGCGGAAGGGTTCGCTTCGCGAGCAGGAGCAGGATTGTCGCAAGCGAGAGGGTGATCGCGGCAAGCACCAGGTAAGTGTCGCTGAGGGTCAACACCGTTGCCTGCGCCTGCACCAGGTTGCTCGTCTGGCCGGGGCTGCCAAGCTTGGGCAGCCGGCCGCTATCCTGCCCGAGCCGGTTTACGAGCTGGCTGTAATGCAGCCCCCCGCGCCAGCGCGTGATGAGACCGAACAACCAGACGCCAGCGGCCTCGGCGATGCCCCGTGGCACGTTCACCAGGGCGGAGGCGAACGGTCCTTCCTGCGGGGCCACCGAGTTGGTGGACAGCATCAGCAAGGACACGACCACCATAGGCTGGCCGACCGCCTGCAACCCCTGCCATAGCGCGAACTGGGCGCCCTGCCATAACGGGTTCACGAACGATGCCCCGACGCAGGACACGGTGATCAGGATGAGGCCGATCAGATTGACCACCCGGGCATCGACGGAGCGATGATCGAGCAGCCAGGCCACGGCTGGAAGCAGCACGATCTGGGGGATGGCGATCATGAGCGTGAGGCCCTGGAGCTGTTCGGGACGGAATCCCTGCACCTGTGCGAGGTAGCGGAACGGCACGGTAGAACTGGACTCCGCAACCAGCAGGAACAGGAACAGGGCGATCGCGCCGTAGCAGAAATTCGGCCGGCCGAGCAGTTGCAGCTTCAGCAAGGGCAACGGGTGGAACCACTCGTTGATGAGGAGCAGCGGTATTGCGATCGCGCTGACCAGAGCCAGGACGCAAATAAACTTCGAGTCGAACCAGTCGAGCCGGTTACCCTGATACAGCATGGTGCTGAAAGCACCGAAGCCGATGGCGACGAGGAGCATCCCGCGCCAGTCGATTATGCGGAACCGCTTGTACTGCGGCGCCTCCCGGGGCAGGCCGCTCCAGGCCAGCACTCCGGCCAGCACGCAGTACGGGACGGCTTCGTAAAACACGAACCGCCAGCCGACCAGATCGGTCCAGAGCGCCGCAAGCGGCGCCGCGATGGCGGGGGTGAAGGTTGCGGTCAGCGCGTACACGGCAAGGCCGTAGAGCCGGATGTCCGGGGTCAGCACGCGCAGCGCCGTGGTCATCAGCAATGGCAGGGTGAATCCGCCGGACAGGCCCTGCAGCACCCGGAGTACGTAGATGCCCGCAAGGTCCGGGCTGAACGGGATGAGCACGCTCGATATGCAGCACAGCCCGGCCACGAAAAGCGTCCAGCGGCGCAACGAGAACGTCACCAGCATCCATGGCGAGATCGCCATGCCGGCAATCTCCGCCGAGACATACAGGCTGCTGAACCAGGTGCTCGGATCGTGGCTCATCGCCAGGCCGCCCTGGATTTCCGCAATGGCGATGGAGGAAACCTGGTCGTTGAGCTCCGAGGCCATCGCCAGGATCAGAACGCCGAGCAGCCCGATCACCTCGGCCGCCAGCGCGGCATGGCGACGATTGCCGACATGGATCTGCGACCATGCCACTCATTCCGCCGGACCGGCTGGTTGTCAGCGACATTCATCGTCCCCGCCAGCTTCCGGTTCTGCGGGGTCGAGCGGTCCTGTGCCCGCTTGGCGACGAGGGTGCGAGCGGTTGCCGGTTTCACGATGGCCGCTTCCACGCGCCGGGACGCTTCACGTCATCGATGTCAAAGGTCTTGATCATCTGCATGACCGCGAGCTGGTGATCGAACGGCGTCTGCATGTGGCTGCCACCGAATTTGTGTTAAGATATTGAAGCCGCATGGGCTGCCGCGCCGGTGCGACCGCCAACAGCGAACCGGATTTCGAAGCGCCATGTGCCGGCGAACAAGCCACAACATAAATGAGACGAGGGGATCATTGAACCGTTAAACGCTGTCTGCGTCCGGGTGTCAGCAACATCGCGATAGTGGAGCGTCTCAGACGCCAGGCCAGCCACGACATTTTTGTGCAGACGCCACGACGGCGGCACGTTCCGGTGGCGACCAACCATTTCCAAAAGCCCCGGAGGAACAGCGAAGCCCCTAGAAGATAGGAGCCGGGTCGAAATAGAAGCGTACGTCGAGCAATAATCCTGCCTTGTCCTGCTGGACGATAACCGCGCATGGCACCAGCAGGTCTTCGGGAGCGGTAGATCGACGCACCAGATCGGTGTCTACGATCATCCCGGAAGGAATGCTCCAGATGTCGAGTATTTTGTAACCGATACAGCCAACATTGTCGAACAGGAACGACAATTCGGCCATCGCGTCCTCGATGCCGATCGCGACGAGGCGGTTACACAGGCGGACATGCACCCTTTTGGCAAGCAACGGGCGCCAGGGAGTGGCGGAGCAGCCGGTCAATAATTTTTCAAGCTTGTCGGAGCGCATGCGCGTCTGCTGCCTCAAGGCTCTGCCCGTTGGCTTGCCGATCCTGGAGTTGGTTTTCGAACAGGGGGATTGATATCGGGGTGCCGCACCCGCGGCTCGCCAGCCGCCGTGGGATCCAAAGCAGCAACCGGTTCCCCTGAGGCAGGTCGGATCGCCGTCATCGACATGTCATTTGAACACGGGCCTAGGTTAACGGCTTCATAAGTGGTTTGGCCTCGATTGTGCCGGTGTAGCTTGGGGACATAACCATCTATAAAATGAGCAGGCGGCATGTCCCTTGCTTCCACAGGCGATATATACTGCCTATAGAGGATAGCGGGGTGCCTGGTTCGGTTTGAGGCCATAATTCAGGCAAGACTGCGATAGTCTCGGAGACCCGCCTTGCGTGAAACGGCTGGCTGGAATGGGACAGCATTCAGGGGTCAGGTCATGAGATGCCTAACGAACGTCGCCCATCCGGAGGCCCTGCGCGGGCCGGCCATGCCGGCGCTTGACTCTGAGCTGCCTCTCACGATTGCGCATCTACGACATTCGGACATGGAGGCCGTCATTGGCGGCGACAACGCCGTTCACCTGATCCTGGTGCTTTCCGAGGGACATTTCGCTGAACGGCGCCGGGCGGGAGCATGGTCGCGAAACCCTACCAGGGTAGGCAACGTCACGGTCACTGATCCAAATGAATCGACGGCATTTGCCATGCGCGGACAGGCCAATGTCGTCAAGCTCCTCATTCCGCTTGCTGGCCTGCAGGCTGTGACCGGGATGAACCATGCCCCCAACGTGATCGCTCGCTTCGGTGAATTGCAGCCTGAACTCGGACGCTGTGCGCAAAGGGCGCTGGTTGCGTTGCACGAAGGTGATGGATCGGATCGATTGCTGTTGTCGAGTATGATTTTGTATCTTCATGGCAATCTGCTCGAACAGCCATCGACCGGCGGCAACCGGGCGGTCGGCGGCCTGGCGCGGCGACACATGCGCCGGGTGCAGGAGTTGATCCAAGAACGCTCTTCCGCCCCTATCGCCACTTCGCCGTCGTTGACCGACCTCGCGGCCGAGGCTGGCCTGAGCGTACATCACTTCGCACGGGAGTTCAAACGAAGCACGGGCGTTACGCCCTATGCCTACATGTTGCGCGCTCGCCTGGACCGCGCGCGGCAGTTGGTTGTGCAGACAAGCTGCCCTTTGGCTCGAGTCGGCATCCTGTGCGGGTTTCCATCGGCCGCTCATTTCACCGAACGGTTCCGGCGCGAAATGGGTGTGTCACCCGGCGCGCTCAGACGGGCAGTGCAATGGTGAGCTCATCCGTCGAATGTACTTCCTTCGTGATCGATTAGATAGGTGCCCAAGCCGCCTGTCGAAGAAAGCCGCGTTCGGACGAGCGGGTCTCTTCAGGACGCCAGCCCGTCGTAGGCTGCCTCAACTAGCAAGATCGCGATACGCGGACATTGCTGAGCCAGGTCTCACGTCATACCTAGGATCATCATGTTGCTTGGTGGGCTGCCCATCCTTCAATGATGGGCTGGCCCGCTGATCGGAGGAGGTCTCATGGCGCAGAAGAGTTTGGCTGAATATGTGGACAGCTTGGACAAAGCCGGGCTGTTGACTCGCTACACGGAGGAGAAGCGAGTCGACGAACTGCCGGCCCTGATGGAGGCCAACCCCGACAAGGCAATTCTCGTCGAGCATGTCAAGGACTGCAAGTTTCCATTCTTCGCGAATGGCTACGGCGTGCGGCCCATGTATGCCCTGGCTCTTGACTGCGACGAGAAGAAGGTGGGGCTCGAGATCGCCCGGCGGTCGGAGCTTCGCTTCAAGCCCGAGATGGTGGACACGGCGCCCTGCAAGGACGTGATCATCAAGGGCAACGACATCGATCTGACGATGTTCCCGCTGTTCCAGCACCATCCCAAGGATGGCCAGGCCTACCTGAACGACACCAACGTTGTCAGCCGCGACCCGACCACGAACCAGATCGACCAGGGCATCTACCGGTTCATGTACCGGTCCAAGACCGAGACCAACATCGACATGCGCAATGCGACTCACCGTGCGCGCATCGCCGCCGAGCAGTTTGGCGACAAAGGCCGCGACATGCCCATCGCGGTGCTGATCGGCGGGCCGACGCTGGACAAGATCGCCTCGATGGTGAGCTGGCCGAACACGGACGATTGGGACGTGATGGGCGGGTTCTACGGGGAGCCGGCCAAGCTGGTGAAATGCGAAACCAGCGATCTCACCATTCCCGCCAACGCGGAGATCGTGATCGAGGGCCGCGTCATCACGTCGGAAGGATGGGTTCATGACGAGGGGCCGTACGGGGAATATACCGGCACCTATGGCGGTGGCTTGCCGAAGAATAACCGCTTCGTCGTGGACTGCATCACCCACCGCAAGGACGCCATCTACCAGTACGCCACCATCGGCGGCCTGCATCCCGGCCGCACCGACATGTTCGCCTTCCAGCCCGCCATCGAGGGTGACCTCTATCTGGCGATGCAGCGCGCGGGGATCCTGGTGCAGAACGTCTACATGCCGCCCGGCGGCTGCTCCAATATCGGCTATGCGAGCATCAAGTGCCGGTCCGGCGGCGATTCGAAACAGGCGCTGGCGATCATGCTGTCGGGCACGCGGCAATGGATGCCGAAGCTGGCCTACGTGTTCGACGAAGACGTGGACATCTACGATCCCGAGCGGGTGCTATGGGCGCAAGCCTGGCGGCTGAACCCCGAGAAGGGCATCGTGATCCTTCCCGGCATGAACATGCTGCCGCTGGACCCGAGCCTGGGCGTTGATTCGCCGCCCGTCAGCGTGTTCAAGGCCGGGTTCGACTGCACGATCCCGGTGGCCAAGGGCGTGGACCGGTTTTCCTACGCGGCGGCCGAAGTCTCGGAGCCACTCGACGTGAGCAGGAACACGGACCCGATGCGTGAGGAGGACATCGTCAAGCGGA
>CAXTCT010000105.1:0-4904 GCA_964242565.1 uncultured Acetobacteraceae bacterium
GGGACCGGGTCTCGCATGACGCGGCGCCTCGACCACCGGATCGGCCCCCCGTCCGCCGTCCTGATCGCGAGCGGCGGGTTCATGCCAGCCGCCGCTCTTCTCCCGAGAGATCCCGAACCACGATGAAGGCGGCTCCCCATGACGACGAATTTCCTGCCCGACGACCATGCCCGCGCCACCCTGGTCGGCCGCGTGTTCGATCCCGAATGCGGCGGCCCCTGCCTGGTGCATCTTCGCGGCGACCGGCTGGTCGATGTGACGGGTGCCGGGCCGACCCTGTCGGCGCTGCTGGAGAACGAGGACGCCGCGCGCCTGGTCAGTGGCTTTCCCGATGCGCGCGGATGGCCGGTGCGGGCGGTGATCGAGAACAGCCTGCACCCGGATGGCGGCGTGCGTCTTCTCGCACCGTGCGATCTGCAGGTGATCAAGGCGTGCGGCGTGACCTTCGCCGACAGCATGATCGAGCGTGTCGTCGAGGAACGCACCAAGGGCGATCCCGTCAAGGCCGCTTCCCTGCGCGCGCAACTGGCCGGGTCGATCGGCGAGGCGCTCTCGTCGGTCAGGCCCGGCTCGCCCGAAGCCGCGAGGGCGCGCGAGGTCCTGATCGGTGCAGGCCTGTGGTCGCAATATCTTGAAGTGGGAATCGGCCCGGACGCGGAGGTCTTCACCAAGGCGCCGGTGCTGTCCTGTGTCGGACCCGGTGCCGCGGTCGGCATCCTGCGCGCCTCGTCATGGAATAATCCGGAACCCGAAGTGGTGCTTGCGGTCAATTCCACCGGCAGCATCCAGGGTGCCACGCTCGGCAACGACGTCAACCTGCGCGACATCGAAGGCCGCAGCGCCCTGCTGCTCGGAAAGGCCAAGGACAACAACGCCTCGTGCGCGATCGGGCCGTTCCTGCGCTTGTTCGACGCGCATTTCGGCATCGACGACGTGCGCCGGCTCGAGCTCCGGCTCGATGTGTTCGGCAGCGAGGACGGCTTTCACATGACCGGACACAGCACGATGCGCCGTATCAGCCGCGATCCGCTGGATCTGGTCGCGCAGGTGACCGGCGCTCACCACCAGTATCCGGACGGCTTCATGCTGCTGCTGGGCACGCTGTTCGCGCCGACACAGGATCGCGCGCAGCCCGGCAGCGGCTTCACCCACCGGCTCGGGGATCGTGTGGAGATCGCATCCGCCTTGCTCGGCCGGCTGGTCAACAGCGTGGCCCATTGCGAGGACGCGCCGCCCTGGTCTTTCGGCATCGGCGGGCTGATGCGCAATCTCGCCCAAAGAGGATTGCTGACCAGCCGATCATGACGGCTTGACACGCATGACGCACGTTCATCCTATGAGACGCACGAGCGGGAAAACCGCCGATGGCTGAACAGGGGGATCGGAACATGACACGATTGACCAGGCGTGCCTTGCTGTTGGTGGCTGCCGCGACCATGCCCTTGCTTGGCGCGGCCCGTGCCCGGGCGGTCGAGACCATCCCCGTGATCGTCAAGGACACCACCGCGCAATATTGGCAGATCGTCATGGCCGGCGCACGCAAGGCCGGCCACGATCTGGGTGTCAACGTGCCGACGATGGGTGCCCAGAGCGAGGCGGATATTCCCGGCCAGATCAGCGCTCTCGAGAATGCCACCTCGTCGCACCCGGCCGCGATCGTGATCTCGCCGACGCAGTTCGCCGCACTTGGGCCGCCGATCACCGACGCCGCGAAATCGGTCAAGATCATCGGCATCGATTCCGCCGCCGACACCAACGCCTTCACCTCGTTCCTGACCACCGACAACGTCAAGGGCGGTGCCGCGGCCGCCGACGCGCTGGGGGCCGCGATCAAGGCCAGGAATGGCGCGGCCAAGGGCGACGTCGCGATCATCGTCTCGCTGCCCGGCGTCGGCTCGCTCGACCAGCGCGTCAAGGGCTTCACCGCTGAACTCGGCTCGAAATATCCCGACCTCAAGATCATCGCGGTGCGCGTCGCCGACGGCCAGGTGACCACCGGGCTCAACATCGCCAATGACCTGCTCACCGCCAATCCCGGCCTCGCAGGCCTGTTCTGCGTCAATCTCACCATGAGCCAGGGTGCCAGCCAGGCGATCTCCGAGATCAAGCCGCCGAAATTGAGCATGGTCGCCTTCGACAGCGACCAGAAGCTGGCCGGCCTGGTGCGTGACGGCACCGTCGCGGCGATGATCGTCCAGGACCCGTACCGCATGGGCTATGACGGCGTGAAGACGGCGCTGGCCGCATCGCGTGGCCAGCCGGTGCCGAAGAATGTCGATACCGGCGTCAACACCATCGACAAGACCAACATGGACACGCCGCATTCCCAGGCTCTGCTCAATCCCAAGCTGGATTAAGTACCGGCAATGGCCTCGCCTGCTTCAGGGCCAATCATGGAACTGCGTGGCGTCGACAAGCGCTTCACGGGTACCTATGCGCTGAAATCCGTCAGCCTCGCCTTCGAGGAGGGCGAGATCCACGCCCTCGTCGGCGAGAACGGCGCGGGCAAATCCACCATGATCAAGATCCTCACCGGCGCCTACGCGCGCACCGGCGGCGAGATCCTGTGGCGCGGCCAGGAGGTGGCGCTGGCCACGCCGCACGACGCGATCGCGCTCGGGATCAACGCGGTGCATCAGGAGGTGGTGCTGTGCCGGCATCTCGATGTCGCGGCCAACATGTTCCTGGGCGACGAGGAAAGCGGCGGCGGGCTGTTGCGCAAGCCGGCGATGCGCAGGAAAGCGCAGGCGTTGCTCGACGATATCGGCTTCCAGATCGACGCGGGCCGCATCCTCGGCGATCTGACCATCGGCCAGCAGCAGCTTGTCGCGACGGCGCGGGCGGCGATGCGCGGCACCCGGTTCCTGATCCTCGACGAGCCGACCGGCTATCTGACGCGCCAGGAAACCGACCAGCTATTCCGCCTGATCCGCCGGCTGAACAACGAGGGCGTCACCATCGTCTATATCAGCCATCGTCTCGAGGAGATCTTCGAACTCTCGCACCGGGTCTCGGTACTGCGCGACGGCGTGCTGATCGCGACCCATCGCACCGCGCAGACCAGCGAGCAGGAGCTGATCCGCGACATGGTCGCGCGCTCGATCGAGGAGGTCCATTACAAGGAGCCGGTGGCGCGCGGCGACGTGCTGCTGCGCGTGACCGACATGAGCGGTCCGGGTTTTTCCGGCATCGGCCTCGATGTGCATGCCGGCGAGGTGGTCGGGCTGTACGGCCTGGTCGGCGCTGGACGCAGCGAGTTCGTGCAATGCCTGTTCGGCCGCACGCGCAAGCTCGCGGGCCGGATCGAGTTCAAGGGCAGGCCCGTCGAGATCCGGCGGGAGCGGCAGGCGATCGACCTCGGCATCGCGCTGGTGCCGGAAAGCCGTCGCGACCAGGGGCTGTGCCTCAATCTCGGCGTCGGGTTCAACCTCAACCAGACGATCTTTGACCGCCTCGGCCGGGGCGGCTTCATGAATGGCGGCGCGGAACGCGAGGCGGCGGCGGGCCAGATCCGGGACATGCGCATCGTCGCGGCCTCGCAGCGCATCGAGGCGGCGACCTTGTCCGGCGGCAACCAGCAGAAGCTGGTGATCGGCAAATGGCTGAGCCACGGGGCCGATCTTTTCATCTTCGACGAGCCGACCGTCGGCGTCGACGTCGGCACCAAGGTCGAGATCTACAAGTTATTCGCCAGGCTGCTGCAGCGCGGCGCCGGTATTATCCTGATCTCGTCCTACCTGCCCGAAGTGCGCGACCTGTCGGACCGGCTGCATGTGTTCCGCGCCGGACGCATGGTCGCGAGCTACGATCCTCGCGACGTCGGATCCGAGACCATCCTCAAGGAGGCGATCGGTGCCTGATACTCTGATGGGTCCCGCCGCTGCCGGCCTTCCCGCCGGACGCGCGCGCGCGCGGGGCCGCTTCGGCTTCCTGCTCAACCTGACCCTGCTCGGCCTGCTGCTGCTGCTATGGGCGATGCTCGCGGTCTCGACCCAAAGCTTCGCCACCTACGGCAACTTCACCAACCTGATGCGCCAGGCCTCGCTATGGACCATCATCGCGATCGGACAGACCTTCGTCATCATCACCGCGGGCATCGATCTTTCGGTGGGTGCCGTGGTCGGGCTGGCCAGCACCGTGGTGGCGATGCTGCTGGTTGCCCATGTGCCGATCGCGCTGGCCTGCCTGATCACGCTGGTGATGGGAGCCGCGATCGGGACGTTCCACGGCTTCGCCATCGTGCAGATGCGCCTGCCGCCGTTCATCACGACGCTTGCCTCGCTCACCGCCTTGCGCGGCATCGGCCTGCTGATGACCGGCGGACAGACCATTTCGGGTTTTCCGCACAGCTTCGGCGCCTTCTCGCGCGGCGCCTTCCTGGGCATCCCGAACCTGTTCTGGATGGTGATCCTGGTCGCCGTACCTGCGGGGCTGCTGCTGCACCAGACGCGCTGGGGACGGCATCTCTACGCAGCCGGCAGCAACCCCGAAGCCGCGCGGCTCTCCGGCATCAATGTCGGCAGGACCATCTATCTGGCCTACATCCTTTCGGCAACGCTGGCCGCCTTCGTGGGCATCCTGACCGCCTCGCGTATAGGCATCGGTGTCGCGACAACCGGGGAGGGCTGGGAGTTGCAGTCGATCGCATCGTCGGTGATCGGCGGCACCTCGCTGTTCGGCGCCATCGGCACGGCGATCGGGCCGATCCTGGGCGCGATATTGCTGACCACGATCAACAACGGCGCCAACCTGCTCAACGTGAACCCGTTCTGGCAGAGGATCATCACCGGCGGCCTGATCATCGTCATCGTCTTCTTCGACCAGCGGCGCCGGCGCGGACGCTGAACGGCTTCCCGGCGCCATCATTATCCTCTAGGTTTACCGCCTGCCGGTCCGGAACCGCG
>CAXTCT010000105.1:5004-7156 GCA_964242565.1 uncultured Acetobacteraceae bacterium
TTTGCCGGCGGTGACTATATCGGCCAGCTCTGGCTGTTCTGGCTCGCGCCTATCGCAGGCGCGATGATCGCCGGCGTGACCGGACGCATCCTGTACGAGCCCTCGTCGATGATCGAGACCGTTATCGTCGACAAGGAACGCGTCGTCTGACCGATCCGGCAAGGGGCCAGGGGTCCCTGCTCGCTCATCAACTGCCGGTTTCTCAGCGAAGGCTTTTCAACAGGACAAGACCTGCCAGCAGCTTGGCCGCATCGAGCGTGCCGAGGCCCACGGCGTTGTCATAGCCGGCGACGGCCTTGTAGCCCCAGTTGTCCCCCACTTCGTTGTCGTTCGTCGAAATGTCGGAGAGCTGGTAGAGGGCGGGGCTGATCTGGCCGACCCGGCCGGCAAGCCCCCCGCCGAAAGCCTGGACGAACAAGGCGGTCACGCCGTTGAGCTGTGGGGCAACGAAGCTGGTGCCGCCGTAGAAATTCGAGACGGCTCCATCCTGGATATATTGATAGCCGCTCTCGGGATCGGCGTTCGTGCTGATGTCGGGCATGTTGCGGCCGGCGAAACCGGACGGCAGCACCACCTGCAGCACGCTGCCCGAGCCGTCGTCCTGCATGAAGCTCTGGCCGGGCTTGGTGGAGGTGATGCCCTTGATGCCGCGCTGATACCAGGCCTCTCCCCAATAGGAACTCACGCCGCCGCCGCCGCCCACTGAGAAATATTCGGCGATGCTGTAGGCCGAACCCTTGCCCTGGGCGGCGGCTTCGGCGGGGATATAGTCCCAAGCCCAGGCCCGTTCCTGCGCCACGGAAAGCACGATCCCGCTGCTGGTCGTCAGCGAAAAGGGACGGGTGGTGCCGCCCGCCGCGGTCACCAGAGGATCGCTCGCCGGATGATCGACGCTGTATGGCGCGTTGCAGGTAGGTGCATCGGCCGCCGGGGTGCCATGGGTCGGACAGCCTTCGACGGTGTCGAACGAGCCGGAATCGCCGCTGGCGACGAAAAGCGTCTGGCCCTGCAGCGCCATCTCGAGGAAGGCATCGTGGTAGGCCTCGAGCTGGAAGGTTTCCGCCGGGGTCCGGGTGGCGACATTGTAGAAATAATCGAGCTCGGGCTCGCCCCAGCTGGTCGAGACGGTGTCTGCGAGATTTTCCGAGGCAGCCGCCTCGAAGCCGTTGATGAAGTTGGCATCGGTGATGTTCGGCGCGATGTAGACGCGCAGCTTCGCAGCCGGCGCGATCGCACCGGATTGCTCGACGTCGAGATCGGTCTCGCCCTCGCCATCGATGTTGTTGGTGCTTGCGGTCAGGCCGCCATCGATCTCGACCTTGGTGACGCGGGTCTGCGAGACGTTCAGGCCGATCTGTTTCCAGAAGGCGTAGGCGTCGGCGGAATGAAAATTATTCAGCGTGACGATGCCGATCGTGCTGCCGCGGCCGGTGATGCCCTGCTTGTAGATCGGGGCGACGTCGTAGAATTTCTCGAAATCCGCAGGCAGGTAATTGCCGGGCGTTCCTCCCACGAGGCTGCCGGACAGGGTGCGTGGTGCCGCGGCCGATGCGCGGCCCGCATGCATCGGGTGGGCGCGGGTCAGGGTGTCGAAGCCGCCGACCCCGCGGATCAGCCCGAGCAGGAAGGCGGGAACCTGTTGCGACCTGGTCGAGGCGGTGCCGCTTCGACCATTCACCGTGAATTTCCGCAGGCTGACGCCGAACGCGCTCGAGGCGGCATTGACCGGGCTGGTCACCTCGATCGCCATATGGTTCGCATAGACATACTGGATGGTGAAGCCGTAATTCCTCAGGATCGCCTCGACCTGCGCGATCTGGGTGTCGCTGTCGGCATAGAGGCTGACAAAATCCGCGACCGTGAGGAAATGGTGGTAGCTCGGATCGCCGGGGGTCTGAATGGCCTGGGCAGCAGCTTCGGCGGCGGCCTGGTTCCTGATCGGCAGATAAACGGTCAGCGCCAGGCTGTCGCCGACCGACACGCTCGGCGCGCCGGCGGCCCGCGCGCCTCCTGGCTCGACGCAGGTGACGCAGAGGGCGGTCAGGACGGATGCCACCGGGATGGCAAGGCGCTGCTTCAGGCTCGGCGACATCAAGCTTCCTCTCGTGAAGGCGCAGCCCAGGCGCTGCCCATGCATGGCCCTTGGTCAGAA
>CAXTCT010000106.1:0-7140 GCA_964242565.1 uncultured Acetobacteraceae bacterium
TGAGTGTGGTCTTGCCGGCGTCGGGGTGGGAGATGATCGCGAATGTCCGCCGTCGCGCGATCTCTTGGATGATCTCGGTCATGACCGGCCCCTTAGCCAACACGACACCGGGCCGGGGCCGGTCCGGGGCCGGGCCGGGATTGGCTCCCTGCCCGGCGCGGATAGGCTCGTCCGCAGGGAAATCAGCGCGAGTAGAACTCGACCACCAGGTTCGGCTCCATCGTCACCGGGTAGGGCACGTCGGACAATTTCGGGGTGCGCGCGAAGCGGCCCTTCATCTGGCGGTGATCGACCTCGAGATATTCCGGCACGTCGCGCTCGGCGCTCTGGGCGGCATCGAGGACCACGGCGAGCTGCTTGGATTTCTCGCGCACCTCGATCACGTCGTTGTCACGCACGAGGAACGAGGGGATGTTCACCTTGCGGCCGTTCACGGTCACATGGCCATGGTTGATGAACTGGCGCGAAGCGAACGGGGTCAGGGCGAATTTGAGGCGGTAGATCACCGCATCGAGGCGGCGCTCGAGCAGATCGACCAGATTCTCCGACGTGTCGCCCTTGCGGCGCACGGCCTCCTCGTAATATTTGCGGAACTGCTTCTCGCTGATGTTGCCGTAATAGCTCTTGAGCTTCTGCTTGGCCATGAGCTGGACCGAGAAGTCCGAAGGCTTCTGCTTGCGCCGCTGGCCATGCTGGCCGGGACCATATTCCCGCTTGTTGATCGGCGATTTCGCACGACCCCACAGATTCACGCCGAGACGGCGGTTGACCTTGTACTTGCTCTCAAGGCGCTTGGTCATGCCAAACCCTTTCTTCTCCCGCGCGATCATCACCCCGAAGGCGTGACCCTGTGCGGCATTGTTGCACCGGTAGGCCGCGACCAGCATGGTCGAGGCGGGCGCGGTCCGTGTCACCGGTCTCGCAGCGAAGGCATAGCCCACACATGCGCAACCGGCCGGAGCCGTCCACGTTCCCAGCAGTAGCGGCGGCCTATAGGAGCATCGGCCGCCCCTGTCAATCGAACGGCCAAGGGCATAATCGTATCAACCAGGCGGTATAACCCGGGTAGCGCCCCCCGGGTAGCGCCTCTACGATGAAATCCGGTGACGGTGAGCGACAGACCCATCCACCGGGGAGGTTGAGCACAGATGCGTCTGTATCGCGAGCTGGTGCAGCTCCGGCCCGACGAGTCCTTCAAGGCCTGGTCGCATGGCTACCCCTACGAGACGGTCAAGTGGCATTTCCATCCGGAGTACGAGATCCATCTCGTCACCTCGACCTCCGGACGCGCCTTCGTCGGCGACCATGTCGGCGCCTTCTCTCCCGGCAACCTCGCCTTCCTGGGTCCGAACCTGCCGCATAACTGGATCAGCGATGTCGCTCCCGGCCAGCTGGTGCCGCAGCGTGGCCTGATCGTGCAGTTTCCCGATCCGTTCATCCGCCGCTGCATCGAGAATTTCCCCGAACTGCGGCCGCTCAACCCGCTTCTCGACGAGAGCCTCGGCGGCCTCGAATATCCTCGCGATGCCGCCGACGAGGCCCTCCGGCTGATGACCGCCCTGCAGACCGCGCAGGGGGCCGCGCGGCTCGAGCTGTTCTTCGGGCTGATGCGGGTCATGGCCACGACACCCAAGCGTCAACGCCTGTCCAGCCTGAACTACCGTCCCTGCGCGCGGGATTATGTGAACAAGGCGCTGGAGCATGTGCTGCTGCATATCGAGCGCGATCTCGCCGGCAACCTGCGCGAGTCCGACATGGCGGCGTTGAGCGGCTACACCCAGAGCAGCTTCTCGCGCGCGTTCCGCCGTCAAACCGGGCAGTCCTTCGTGCATTACGTCAACGAGAAGCGGATCGCGCGCTCCTGCGACCTGCTTCTGCACAGTGAAGGCAGCATCATCGAAATCTGCTTCCAGGTCGGCTTCAAGAATGTCTCGAACTTCAACCGCCAGTTCCTGCTGCACCGGAAGCTCACCCCGTCCGCCTGGCGTCGCGCGCACCGCCAGGCGCAGGCCGCCTGATATCGAAGCCAGCGCAAGCCGCTCGAAAAGAGGAAAAATCATGTCCGGCTCGAACACACGCATGACCGCCATCGTCTGCCACGGCCCCGAGGATTACCGGGTCAGCGACGTGCCGCGCCCGACCGCGGGCCCACGCGAGGCGGTCATCCGCATCGCCTCCTGCGGTGTCTGCGCCAGCGACTGCAAATGCTGGCAGGGCGCCAAGATGTTCTGGGGCACCAGCCCGGAGAACGCCTATGTCAAGCCGCCGGTGATCGCGGGGCATGAATTCTACGGCGTGATCGACGAACTCGGCGAAGGGGCCGCCGAGCATTTCGGCGTGAAGCCCGGCCAGCGCGTGATCGCCGAGCAGATCGTGCCCTGTGACAAATGCCACTATTGCCGCACCGGATCCTACTGGATGTGCGAGGTACACAACATCTTCGGCTTCCAGCGCGAGGTGGCCGATGGCGGCATGTCGGAATATATGCGCCTGCCCTCGACCTCGCGCGTGCATGTGATCCCCGACGAAATGCCGCTCAACGACGCCGCCATCATCGAGCCGCTGTCGTGCGCGATCCATACCGTGCAGCGCGCCGACGTGCAGCTCGACGATGTGGTGGTGCTCGCCGGGGCCGGGCCGATCGGGCTGATGATGGTGCAGGTGCTGAAGTTGAAGACGCCGCGCCGGATCATCGCGATCGACCTGTCCGACGAGCGCCTCGCCTTGGCCCGGCGCTACGGCGCCGATGTCACCATCAACCCCGGCAGCCAGGACGCGCGGGCGGAAGTGATGGCTCACACCGGCAATTATGGCTGCGATGTCTATATCGAGGCGACCGGCGCGCCGGGAGGCGTCACCCAGGGGCTCGACGTGATACGCAAGCTGGGACGGTTCGTGGAGTTCTCGGTGTTCGGCAAGGAAACATCGGCCGACTGGTCGATCATCGGCGACCGCAAGGAGCTCGACGTGCGCGGCTCGCATCTCGGGCCCTATTGCTACCCGATCGCCATCGACCTGCTCACCCGCGGCCTGGTCACGTCGGACGGGATCGTGACGCATGAATACGACCTCAAGGACTGGGACGAGGCGATCCGCATGGCCAATGGCATGGACAGCATCAAGGTCCTGATGACGCCTGGGTCCACGCGCAAGGGGGCGATCGCGTAAGGCCGGAGCTTCGCTTCTCAAACCCCCGCGTTCGGGCAACCCTGGGGCGCCCGGACGCTTATCGTGGGATATCAGGAGGTCCCGATGACACAATCGATGTTGCCGATGATGCGGGTTTCTGACCCGGCCGCCTTGCCCTTCGTGGCCAATCCCGGAGAGCGCCGTGGCGACATGCTCTACCGCCGCTTCGGGGGCACCGACGAGATGATCTCGGCGATCGGCATGGGCGGCTTTCATCTCGGCAAGAGTGCCGTCACCGACGACGAGGCGGTGCGCCTCGTGCATGAGGGCGTCGACCGCGGCATCACCTTCATCGATAATTGCTGGGACTATAACCAAGGCCGGTCGGAACTGCGTGTCGGCCTGGCGCTCGACCAGGGCGGGTATCGGGACCGCGTTTACCTGATGTCCAAGATGGACGGGCGCACCAAGGCCGAAGCCGCCCGCCAGATCGACACCTCGTTGCAGCGGATGCGCACCGATCGCATCGATCTGGTGCAGCATCACGAAATCCTGCGCTACGACGATCCGGACCGGATATTCGCCGAGGGCGGCGCGATGGAGGCATTCATCGAAGCCAGGCAGGCCGGCAAGCTGCGCCATATCGGCTTCACCGGCCACAAGGACCCGCGTATCCATCTGCAGATGCTGGCCGTGGCGGCCGAACGCGGCTTCCATTTCGACGCCGTCCAGATGCCGTTGAACATCATGGACGCGCATTTCCGCAGCTTCGCCCATCTCGTGCTGCCCTATCTGGTCGAGCAGGGCATCGCCGTGCTCGGCATGAAGACGTTCGGCGACAGCGTGCTGCTCAAAAGCGAGGCGCCGATCAAGCCGCTCGAATATCTGCACTACTCGCTCAACCTGCCGACCTCCGTCGTCATCACCGGAATCGAGAACCAGCGCGATCTCGACCAGGCCTTCGAGGCCACCCGGACCTTCCAGCCGATGGACAAGGCGCAGGTCGCCGCCTTGCTGGACAGGAGCCGCCCTTATGCGATCGAGGGGAAATACGAGCTGTTCAAGACCAGCGCGCTGTTCGACGGCACCGCCAAGAGCGCCGAATGGCTCGGCGACGACGTCGAATCCGTCAAGAAGCTGGCTCCTGTGATGGAATGACGGATGGGCGAGTTCACGGGCAAGCGGGCGCTGGTCACGGGCGCGGGCAAGGGGATCGGACGGGTGGTCGTCGAACTCCTGGCCGCCAGGGGCGCCAGCGTGGTCGCCCTCAGCCGCTCGCAGGCGGATCTCGATACGCTGGCGGCCGCCACCGGCTGCGGGACGATTGCGGTGGAACTGGCCGACATCGACGCCGCCCTGGGTGCGATTGCGGCGCAGGAACCGTTCGACCTGCTGGTGAATAATGCGGGCATCAGCCGGCTGGCCTCGTTCATCGAAACCCCGCAGGCGGATTTCGAGGCGATCATGGCGGTGAACGTGGTGGCGCCCATGCGCATCTCGCAACTGGTCGCCGCCCGCCTGATCGCAGGCGGGCGTCCCGGCGCGATCGTCAACGTCTCCAGCATCGCGGCCACGGTGGGACTGGCCGATCACACCGCCTACTGCGCCTCGAAGGGCGCGCTGGATGCGATGACCCGCGTGATGGCCGTGGAGCTCGGCCCGCACGGCATACGCACCAACAGCGTCAACCCGGTCGTCACCCTTACCCCGATGGCCAGGATGGCGTGGTCGGATCCGGTCAAGGCGGCGCCGATGCGCGGCCGCATCCCGATCGGCCGCTTCGTCGAGCCGGCCGAGGTGGCGGCGGCGATCTGCTATCTGCTGGGTGACGGGGCATCGATGGTCAACGGCGTCTGCCTGCCGGTGGATGGCGGCTTCGGCGCCGGCTGACGCGCGCTGGAACCCCCGAAATAGTCCGGCCCGTCCTCCTGAAGACGCGTTGATCCTCAGCCGGCCGCGTCGTAGCGTTGTCGCACGGGCTGCACCATGTCCAGGGAGACGAGATCGTTGACCATCGACGAGATCGTCGACATCAACCGCACCCGCACGACGCGCCGCCGGAAGTTCCTGCTGCGCGTCGGCGTGCCGCTGCTCGGCGTCACCCTCGTCATCCTCTCGATCCTGGGCATCTCGCTTTATTCCTACCGGGCCACCCGCGCCGGCGCCCTGACGCTGTCCAATGCCGTGCTGGGAGAGTTGCAGGCACGGATCGCCTGCGAGGTGAACGGCTATCTCAGCCCGGCGACGCAGGCCGCGTTGATCGCGCGAGACATGGTGGCGCGCAATGCCATTCCGGACGGCCGCGCCGCGATCGAGGGTTTCGCCGCCAGCATGCTCAACCAGGTGCCGCATCTGGAGGCGTTCTACGCCGCCAACGGCGAAGGCAACTTCATCATGGTGCGGCGCGACCCGCGGGGCGGCACCGACACCAAGCTGATCGTCAATCTACCCGCCGGCCCGCCTTCCGGCACGGCCTCTCCGACGACCTCACCGACCGGCCCTGGCACGCGCCTGGTCTCGTCGGTACACCTGGATGCGGCTGGCCATCCGGTCGACCAGGCGCTCGATCCACAGGATGACTTCGACCCGCGCACGCGCAGCTGGTACCAGGGTGCCCTGAAGACCAGCGGCGTGTTCTGGTCCTCCCCCTATATCTTCTACACCACGCACGCTCCGGGCATCACGGCGGCAATCCGCTTCACGCAGGCCGGAAGCGTCGACCGGGTTTATGGCGTGGACATCACGCTGGAGGCGCTGTCGGGCTTCCTGGCGTCGCTGCGTATC
Source organism: uncultured Acetobacteraceae bacterium (assembly GCA_964242565.1). Taxonomy (GTDB): domain Bacteria; phylum Pseudomonadota; class Alphaproteobacteria; order Acetobacterales; family Acetobacteraceae; genus Lichenicoccus. Next base: position 5,914 of record CAXTCT010000106.1, read on the forward strand.
GGCCAGACCGGGCGCGCGGCCATCGTCGACGGGCTGGGCCACGTGATCGCCGCCCCCGATGCCGCCACCGGGAGCCTGGGCGATCCGGCGCTTGCCGGCGCCTATGACCGGTTCCGTGTCATGGGTTATGGCAGCCGCACCATCACGATCGGCGGCCGGCGATTCGTCACCATCGCCTCGCGCCTTCCGGCAGCCGGCCAGAACTGGGTCCTGCTGATCGCGGCGCGCGAGTCTGACTTCACGGCTTTCGCCGACAATAACAGCCGGCAGAACCTGCTGCTGTCGTTGATCACCATCGCCCTTGCCGCCCTGCTCGGCGTGCTGCTGATACGCCAGAACCGGCGCACCGATCGCACCGCGCGGCTGCTGACCCGTCAGCGCGAGATCGGCACCCGCGAGACCCGCGCGCTCTCGGTGCTTGCCGCCCAGCCGGGATTGTTCGACCCGGCACAGCCAGCACCCGCACTGACCGAGAGCCTGGCCGAGATGAGTGCCGGGCGCCGCGCCAGCATCTGGCGCCTCGCTGGCGGAGGCCGCATCCTGCATTGCGAGGACCTGTTCGATCACCAGCAGGACGGCCATGTCGAGGGGCTGGAGCTGTCCCGGTCCGAACTTCCGAGATTCTTTACGGCCCTGGATGAAGGCAAGGCCATCGAGCTGGCCGACGCCGCCAGGGATCCGCGCACCGCCGACCTGCACCGCCTGCTGATGGCTCCGTTCGGCAGCCGCGCGCTGTCGATGCTGCCGGTGCGCGGCCCCGGCGGCATCGCCGGCGCGGTGCTGATCGAGGATGCGGCGGAACCCGGACGGTCGCAGAATTTCGCCTCGACGATATCGAGCATCGCCGCGATGCGCATCGGCAATCATGCGGACCATGCGGCCCCGGACGAGCCGCCGGAGGCAACGGAAACCCGGCCGGACGCACTGGCTCCGGCGGCGCCCGGCACGCAGCCTTTCAGCTCCGCCCTGATACCCGCCAGCGTCGACCCGGCCACGCTTTCGGCGAGCTTCTTCCCCTCGGTCGCGGCCATGATCATCCGTTTCGACGATGCGGTGACGCTGGCGCGGCCCGATCCGGCCGACGTCACGTCTCTGGCCGACGCGATCGCCCGGGCCATGCAGGATATCGCCGCGCGCCATGCCCTGCCCTACGTGAAGCTGACCGGACATCATCTGGTGGCGGCGGCCGGCTGCACCGCCACGCATGACGGCACGGCGGCGCTGCGG
>CAXTCT010000107.1:0-7112 GCA_964242565.1 uncultured Acetobacteraceae bacterium
GGCCTTGCAGAGCCAGCCCTTCTTTGGCCCCACCCAGGCAGGCATCACCACGCCCAGGCCGCAGGCCTCGATGTTCGTCTCGTTCGACGTGCTGGCGAACAGCCACGACGAATTGCGCCGGCTGATGCTGCTGCTCAGCGCGCGCGCCGCCTTTCTGGCCCGTGGCGGCATGGTGCCGCAGGTCGATCCGCTGCTGCCGCCGGCCGACAGCCTGGTCATGGGACCGCAGCTCCATCCCGACAACCTGACCATCACGGTGGCGGTCGGCGCATCCCTGTTCGACCGCCGTTTCGGGCTTGCGCCGGTCAGGCCGGCTTATCTCGTCGAGATGGCGCAATTCCCCAACGACGCGCTCGATCCGGCGCAATGCCACGGCGACCTGCTGCTGCAGATCTGCGGCAACACCCGGGCAACGGTGATCCATGCGCTGCGCGACATCGTCAAGCACACGCCGGACCTGCTGTCGCCGCGCTGGAAGATGAACGGCTTCCTGCCTCCGGGCTCGGACAAGCAGACCACCGATACCATACGCAACATGCTTGGCTTCAAGGACGGCACCTCGAACCTCGACGCGCGCGACCAGCAGGTCATGGACGAGCTGGTCTGGGTCGGACCCACACGAACCGCCGAGCCGGCCTGGACGCATGACGGCAGCTACATGGTGGTGCGGCTGATACGCAACCTGGTGGAGCGCTGGGACCGCACGCCGCTCCAGGAGCAGCAATCCATCATCGGCCGCGACAAGGCCAGCGGCGCCCCGCTTGGCGGCGCGAACGAGCGCGACGTGCCGGATTTCGCCGCCGACCCGAAGGGCCACGCAATCAAGCTCGACGCCCATATCCGCCTCGCCAATCCGCGTCGGGCGGAGACGCGCGCCAACCTCATCATGCGTCGCCCGTATAATTACGATCTCGGCATCGACAGCGCCGGCCGGATGGATATGGGCCTGCTGTTCTGCTGCTATCAGGCGGATCTTGCAGCCGGCTTCATCACCGTGCAGAATCGCCTGAACGGCGAGGCGCTCGAGGAATATATCAAGCCGGTCGGCGGCGGATATTTCTTTGCGCTGCCCGGTGTGCGCGACGCGGGCGACCATTACGGACGGGCGATGCTGGACAGCGTGCGGAGCTGACGGCCGGCCGAAGCGACTGAACTGGACCACCCAGCCCATGCCCGCCACGACGCCTCTGCCGGTCCGCACGACATCCTTCCTGCTTTATCTGGCGATATGCCTTTATTTCTTTGGCACCACCCGCGGCTACACCACCAACGTCTTCGGCTATGGCGGCGACAGCTTCATGTTCGTGTGGTGCCTGGGCTGGTGGCCCTGGGCGATCGCCCATGGGCTCAATCCCTTCGTCAGCGACAGGGTCTGGTATCCTCACGGCATCGACCTGACCTGGGTCACGTCGACACCGATGCTGGCCTTCATCGGTCTGCCGGTCACGCTGACCGGCGGCGCCATCCTGACCTACAACATCCTGATCCTGCTCGCTCCGGTGCTGGCCGCCTGGTGCGCATTCCTGCTTGCGCTGCATCTGACCCGCGACGCTCCCGCCGCATTCGTCGCCGGCTATCTCTACGGGTTCTCGGCCTACGAGATCGGCCACCTGATGGGCCACCTCAACCTGTCGATGACCTGCGTCGTGCCGACCCTGATCCTGCTCGGCGTGAAGCATCTCGGCGGCGAGGTTTCGCGGCGGCGATATGTCGTCTTTTCCATGCTCGCGCTGCTGACGCAGTTTGGGATCTCGATCGAGGTCTTCGCCACCGCCTGCCTGTTCGGCGCCGTCTCGTGGATGGTGTTCCTGTGTCTTGCCGGCGCCGGAAGGCGCCGCCCGATGCTGCGGCTCGCGCTGGATTTCCTGTTCGCCCTCACGCTCATGCTGGTCATCGCATCGCCCTTCCTGTTCTTCCTGTTCAGGGGGATGCACAACATGCCCGCGACGCTGACGTCGCCCGGGACCTACTCGGCCGACATGCTGAACTTCCTGGTCCCGAGCGGGCTGATGCAATTCGGCTTCTCGTATTTCTCGCCCGTCGCCGCGCAATTCACCGGGGGCCTGGGCGAACAATCGGCCTTTCTCGGCCTGCCGATCATCCTCATCCTGACCGCCTGCTTTGCCCGCAACCTCCATTTCCCGATCATGCGGGCCATGCTCGCGATGCTTCTGCTGCTGGTCGTGTGCAGTCTCGGCCCGAGGCTGTGGATCAGCGGAACGCAGACCGGCCTGTGGCTGCCCTGGTCCTGGGCGGCCAGAATGCCGTTGATCCGCGCGGCCCTGCCCGGCCGGTTCAACCTGTACGTATCGCTGCTGGCCGGGATCGTCGTGGCGTTCTGGCTCGCCGGACCGGCCCCTCGCATGGTGCGGGGCTGCCGCTTCGTGCTGGCCATCCTGGCCTGCCTGTTCCTGTGGCCGAACCGGGCCGCGACCTCGCACTGGGCATCGGCCGGCATGCTGCCATTCTTCGACAGGACCCATATCGCATCGCTGATCAAGCCGAACCAGAACATCCTGTTGCTGCCGTTCGGCGCGGCCGGATCCGCCATGATCTGGCAATGGCAGGCGGGCTACAGCTTTACCCAGTCGGGCGGCGGCACCGGCACGATACCGGCCTCGGAACTGGCCGAGCCCGCCGTCTGGGCGTTGAGCGGCGGACCCGTCACGGCTGGTCTGGGCAAGATGATCCTGGCCTATTGCCGCGGCCACGGCGTCACCGCCATCCTGGCGGGTCCCGGCACGGCGCCGGCGCTCGTCGCGGCCCTGCGGGGCATCGGATGGCCGTGGTTCGAGCATGACGGGGTCACGGTGTTCATCGATCCGGCTGTCCCGGGGACGGGCTCGTGAAGCATCCCGGAGCTTTCGGTCCGCCGCCGGGTCAGATCGTGTCGGGCGCGCGCGGAAATTGTAGCACGCAGCGCAGGCCGGGGTCGTTGTCCTCCAGCGCCAGCTTGGCGCCATGCAGGTCGATGATGGCCTGAACCAGGCTCAACCCGAGGCCCTGGCCCGGCGTGGTGCGGCTGCTCTCCAGGCGATAGAAGCGCTGCAGCACCTTGGTCCGGAAGGCCGGCGGTATGCCCGGTCCATCGTCGCGGACTTCGATCCGCACCATGTCGCCCTGCCGCTCGCCCGACACGTGAAGTGCCGCTCCCGCGGGGGCATGGTTGATCGCGTTCTCGATCAGGTTGGAGATCGCCTGAGCCAGAAGCTCCCGGTCGCCGCGCACGATGAGGCCAGGCACGAGCGCATGGTCAATCCGCTGGGCCCGCTCCTCGGCCACGGGGAGGTAGGCCTCGACAAGATCCTCGATCAGGGGGCCCAGCTCCACCGTCACGAAGCCGGCGCGTCGTGTTCCGGCCTCGATCTGCGCCACCCGGAGCAGGGCCGAGAAGGTGTGCAGGATGGCATCGCAATCCGCGATCGACGCGCCCATCGCCGCTCGCAGCCCGGCCACCGTATGCTCGCCGCGCGCCGCCAGCTCGAGGCGCTGGCGCATACGGCTGAGTGGCGTGCGCAGGTCGTGCGCGATATCGTTGGAGATCTGCTGCAATCCGCTCATCAGGGTCTGGATGCGGTCGAGCATCGCATTCAGGCTCATCGCCAAATGGTCGAACTCGTCGTCCCTGCCACGCAGGGCGATCCGCCGGCCGAGGTCTCCCGTCATGATCTCGCGGCTGGTGCGGCTGATCGCCTCGATCCGGCGCAGCAGGCCCGAACTGGTGGCCAGCCCGCCGAGCACGGCAAACACGATCGTGGCCGACAAGCCGGCCAGGAAGCCCTGTGCGATCACCGACTGCATCTCGCCCAGCTCGGCGTCGCTCAATGCGACGAACAGATAATCGCCCTGCGGCAGGATGACGCCGCGCCCGCGCAGCCCTTCGCCCCGATCGAACCGTCGTCGCGGGCGGTAGCGGGACGGGGTATGGGCCAGCAGGATCAGTCCTTCGCGCGGGGCCATCGCGGACATGTTGCCGGCTATCGCATGGCCGTCCCTGTCCTGCAGCAGATAGCTGACGCCGACGGCATTGCGGGCCATCTGCCGGACGATGCCGGCAAGCCCCGCCTGGCCGCGCCCGGCGCTGTCGGCCAGCACCTCGACGATTTCGTTGCTGACCGTGCTGTCGATCTGCCGCTTCATGAACTGCGTCGTCGACCAGGCAACGATGGCGAACAGCGCCAGCACCGACAGGCTGAAGCTGCCCGCATAGAACGCCGTCAGCCGGAAGTTGGTCGTGCGGAGCAGCCTGGGCAGCCGGATGGAACGGCTTGCCCTCATGCCGCTCCGATGCGATATCCCGCCCCGCGCACGGTCTGGATCAGGTCCATGCGCGATGGTTCGTGGCCCCCCTGGTCGATCTTGCCGCGCAGCCGGCTGATATGGCTCTCGACGATGTTGGTGCCGGGATCGAAGTGGAACTGCCAGACATGCTCGAGCAGCATGGCGCGGGTCACCACTTCGCCGGCGTGACGCATGAGGAATTCGAGTAGCAGATATTCGCGTGGCTGCAGCTCGACCTTCCGGCCGGCCCGCTTCACCGAACGGGCCAGCAGGTCCATCTCCAGGTCATCGACACGCAGCATGATCTCCGGCGCGGGCCGCTTCGAGCGACGGCCCAAGGCGGCGACCCGTGCCGCCAGCTCGGCGAAGGCGAAGGGCTTGACCAGATAATCATCGCCGCCGGCATTCAATCCGGTGACGCGATCGTCGATCCCGTCCATCGTGGTCAGGAACAGCACCGGCGTCATCACGCCCGCGCTGCGCAGGGTGCGCACGATGGACAGCCCGTCCAGCCCGGGCAGCATGCGGTCGACGATGAGAAGGTCCCACTGGCCGTCGTCGGCGCGCAGCAGACCCTCGCGGCCGTTCTGGACGATCTCGACGTCATGCTTCTCGCTGGCCAGCCCTTGCGTCACGAATTCGGCGGCGTCCGCATCATCCTCGATCAGCAGGATCCGCATGGTGGAGGTGGCTTTCCTTCGCTCTCACTTAAGGGCGGTCCTGAGGGGATGCTCCAAGGTTCCCGGAAATATCTCGATGCGCAGGCTGGCGGTCCGACGTCAAGTTGTTGATTGCAAATCCCTGGCCCATCCCGAATCAAGGCCGACAGGGGCAACCTGCGCCGATATCCCGGTTCCGAACCGCCAACCGCAGGAGATGATGATCCCGACCCGTCGCCTGGCGCTGTTGCTGTGCATCGGCCTGCTTGGAAGCGCCGGCGATCTCGCGGGCTGTGCCGGGGAGCCTCGCCTCGACCCGCCGGGAAGCGACCGGCTGGCCTCCCGTCTCGATCAACTCCGGCATGACGGACTGGCGGCGCCGATACGGCTGGACCTGCGCGCCGTCGCCCTTCTTGTCGTGCAGAACGATCCCGATCTGCGCGCCGCGCGGACACAGGCCGGAGTGGCACAGGCGCAGGTCGTGCAGGCCGGCATCCTGCCCAATCCCACGTTGACCGGGTCCTTCCTGCCCCTGCTGGCCGGCCTCGGCAGCGCACCGGCCTGGAATGCCGGCATCAGCCAGGACATCCGGGCGCTGATCACGCTGCACGCCCGCCGCGAGGCGGCACGGGCCGGGGCGGCCCAGGTCGATGCGCGGATCCTTTGGGAGGAATGGCAGGTCATCGGGCATGCGTGGCTGCTGACGGTGCAGCTTGTCGAGGGCGAACGTACCCGCCGGCTGCTCGAACAGGCGCAGAAGCTTTACGACGGCCGCGACATTGCTTCCGAACAGGCCATGCTGCAGGGCAATGCCAGCCTGTCCGAGGTGGCGCCGGATCGTGCCGCCCTGCAGGCCGCTTCCGCGCGGCTGCGTGATCTGGAGCAGCGTCTGCTGCAGCATCGTCATGAGCTGGCGGCGCTGATGGGGCTGGTGCCCGACGCGGCGCTGCCGCTCGCCGCATCGTTGCCGGTCGCCCGCGAGAATGCACGGGCCATCGAGGCGATGCTGCCGACCATCGCGCAACGGCGGCCGGACCTGGTGGCGCTAAGGCTTGGCCTGCGGGCGCAGGATGCCCGTCTGCGCGCGGCGGTGCTGTCGCGCTTCCCCAACCTGCTGCTCGGCGTGACCGGCGGCTCGGATAACAGCAACATCCGCAATATCGGGCCACAGGTGACGCTGGAGCTGCCGGTCTTCGACCGCAATCAGGGCAACATCGCCATCGAGCGGGCCACCGGGCGGCAGTTGCAGGCCGAATATGCCGCACGCCTCGCCGGCGCGGTGGGGCAGATCCGGGCCATGTTGAGCGAGCAGGCGCTACAGGACCGGCAGATCGGCGTGCTGCGCCAGGAGCTGACGCAGGCGGCGCGCGATGCGGCGGGGGGCTCCCGCGCCCTGGCCACCGGCGATCTCGATGAACGCGGCGCCATCGACCTGATCGCAACGGCTGTGAGCAAGAGGGTGGAACTGGTGGGGATCGAGCAGTCGATGCTGGAGCAGCAGGTGGCGATCGCAGCCCTGCTCGGCTTGGGCCTGCGGCCGGTGGCCAGCCTGTGAGGCGCCTGGCCCGGATCCTCATCGCGGCGCTGCCCCTGGCCGCGCTGTCCCTGGCCGCGTTGTCCCTGGCCGCGCTGTCCCTGGCCGCGTTGTCCCTGGCCGCTTGGGCGCATGATCCGGCTTATGCGGCGGCGACGGAGGCCTCGGTGCTGGTGCGCGTCGAGCCGACGCATCGTGGCAGCCTGCCCGACATCGTCGTCGCCTATGGCAGCGTGGTCTACGGCGCCGACAGCATCACGACGCTCAGCCTGGAGCAGGATGGCCGCGTCAGCCATGTGGCGGTGACGCCGGGGGAGACGGTGTCGGCGGGACAGTTTCTGATGGGCTTCAGCCGCTCCGCCCAGGCCGCCAGCCATCTCGCCCAGGCCCGGGCGGCATGGTCGCTGGCGCGGCAGCAACGGCTGCATGCCGGCCAGTTGCTGCTCCAGCATCTGGTCACCCGTGACCAGCTCGCCCAGGCCGAGAAGGCGCTCCAGGATGCGCGCTCCACCCTGGACGCGCTGCGGCAGGAGGGCGCGGGCAGTGGCGCCGAGGGCGTGCAAGCCCCGTTCGCCGGGGTGGTCCAGAGCGTTCTCGTCTCGAGCGGCGACCGGGTGGCCGCAGGCGCTCCCCTGGTG
>CAXTCT010000108.1:0-7087 GCA_964242565.1 uncultured Acetobacteraceae bacterium
CAGCCGCCCGGCTCGTGGTGCCGCGCGTGGCTGCAGCCTTGGTGCGCGTGGTTGCGGTCTTTGCGGTGCGGGGCGCCGAGGTCTTGGACGCGGCACGGGTCACGGTCTTGGTTGGCTTGGCGGCTCGCGCAGCGGCTGGCTTGGAAGCAAGCTTCTTGGCAGCCGTCGAACGTGCCGCCGGGCTCTTGGCGGTGCGCATGGTGCGTGACGTGGCGCTGCGTCCGGTCGTAGCGGCGGAGCGGCGTCCGCCTGCCCTTACCGCCATGGCGCTGGTGCGGCGCCCTGGCGTCTTGCTGTTGTCTTCGCTGCTCATGGTTTGATCTTTTCCTGTATTGTCGGTGATGGTTTGGACGGCAATGATGCGGATCCGCTCTTGAACGCCCGGTGGCATCGCGCCCGGTGCATGATGCTCAAAGCTCGATACCTTGACCCACCGGTGCGGAATGCCTCCGCGAATCGCGACTCCAAGCATATGACTATTGAAGCTATTCCTCGGTCACTCCGCTTCTGTCAATCAAAAGCAACCGTTACAGGAAAGTTCCGGCAGCATTTACCGGTGCCCGGCTGTCGGCGGCGGGCAAGCCGGCCGGGCCACCCCGTCATGCCCGCACGCGCGCAACAGGCAGCACCGATGCGATTCACATCGTATCGGTCAGCGTCTTTCAAGGATCGGGATGTTGTCGAGCAGGCGAACGCTGCCCAGTCGAACGGCGCCAATCAATCGCGCGTTCGACCCCAGCTGTGCGACCGGGCTCAGGCTGGAACTGTCGACGAGAGCCAGGTAATCCACGTCAAAGCCACGCAGGCGCAGATCCTCGCGGGCAGTATCGAGAACCACGGACACCGGGTCGCCCTCCGCGATCGCCTGCCCCGCGCGAAGCAGACAGCGATACAGCGCCGGCGCACGCACACGTTCGGCCGTGCCGAGGAAGCGGTTGCGCGACGACATCGCAAGGCCGTCCGCTTCACGCATGGTCGCCACACCTTTGATCGCGACCGGGATGAACAGCCCGGCGACGACGCTGCGCACTACCTGAAGCTGCTGCCAGTCCTTCTCGCCGAAATAGGCGCAGACGGGACGGATCTGGTTCAGCAGCTTGGTCACGACGGTAGCAACACCACCGAAATGCCCGGGCCGGGCATCCCCTTCCCAACCGATAGCGGGACCGCCGATCTTGATGCGCGCGTCGCTGCCTTGAGGGTACATGGTCTCGACGGAAGGCAGCCAGACCAGGTCGCATTCGGCATCGCGCAGCATCGCAAGGTCGGCATCCTCGTCGCGCGGGTAGCGTGCGAGATCGCCCGCGTTGTCGAACTGGGTCGGGTTGACGAAGATCGACACCGCGGCGCGATAGCCGTCGCGACGGGCCGCCTGCAGCAGCGACAGATGGCCGGCGTGCAGAGAGCCCATGGTGGGAACCAGGGCCAGAGCGCGCGCACCGGCGTCTGACGCGCTTCGGCGATAATGGAAAATATCCTGCAGCGTGCGGGCTATGAACATGACGGTCCTGTGGCCTGTTCCGGGCGATGTGGATTGCTCTCGATGCGGCGCAAAGGCAAGCAAGGGCGCCGGTGACGGGATTTGTCACCGGGATTGGTCGCCTGGCGGCCGCGCCGCGCGCTTGATTGTGTTTCCGCGCGAAAGGTCCGCCTGATTGCAAGGCCCCGGAGAATGACATACTCGCTGACCCTGGACCGGCCGCCCTTTGAAAGCTGCAATGATGCCCAACATCAATGAGCCGACCAATCTTGTGGATGACGGCGCGCCATCAAATGGGGAAGACAGCCCGCGTCCGGGGAACGCCGGACCGCCTGGCCCCGACGATGCCGACCGCGCCTGGCTGGCGCGACAGACTCTTCCGAAGCTTCCTTTGCTGTTGGCACGCGGCGGGCTGGGGCGCTGCCCGGTCTGCGGCCAGAGCAGGCTCTTTGCCGGCTATCTTCGGGTGGTCGAGCATTGCGCATCCTGTGCCGCTCCACTCGGCGCAGTACGCGCAGACGATGCGCCGCCCTACTTCACCATCTTCATCACGGCCCACCTGATCATCGCGCTGGTTGTTGTCACCGGGCAGCATACCAGGCTTCCGGTCTGGTCGATGATCGCGTTCTTCCTGCCGTTGACGGTGGTGATCGCGATGCTGCTGCTACGGCCGGTCAAGGGCGCCACGGTCGGCATAATGCTCAAGCTGGGGTTGATCGGCGAGCATCGTGAACAGGCCGGCTGAACCGCCACATACGCACCTAGCTCTCCATGGGAAGGTCGAGGACACGACATGAAGATCGATGGTATCGCCTATCGCAGCGTCTGGGTGGATCCCGAAGATGGCTGGTCGTTGCGGATATTCGATCAAACCAGGCTGCCCTGGTCGCTCGAAATCCTCAGGCTGGTCACGAGTGACGAGGTCGCCCGCGCCATCAGCACCATGCAGGTTCGGGGCGCACCGCTGATCGGCGCCGTCGCGGCCTACGGGCTGGCGCTGGCGTTGCGCGTTGACAGCAGCACCGAAGCCATGGAGCACGAAGCCGAGAAGCTCGCGGCAACACGGCCGACGGCGGTCAATCTGCGCTGGGCAATCGAGCGCATGCTGACCCGGCTGCGCAACACCGCGCCATCGTCTCGCGTTCGCATGGCCTACGACGAGGCGGCCACGATCTGCAATGAGGATGTCGCCCAGAACGAAGCGATCGGGCGGCATGGCCTGTCGCTGATCGAGCGGGCGGCAGCCGGCAAGCCGAAATCGGACACGTCAAGGCTGGACTCTTCAAGGTTGCGCCGGCCCGTCAACGTGTTGACCCACTGCAACGCGGGATGGATCGCCACCGTGGATTGGGGCACGGCGCTGGCGCCGATCTACATGGCGCACGACAAGGGTGTCGACGTGCATGTGTGGGTCGACGAGACGCGGCCGCGCAACCAGGGAGCGGCACTCACCGCCTGGGAGCTCGGACGGCACGGCGTCCCGCACACGGTCATTCCGGACAATGCGGGCGGCCATCTCATGCAGCATGGTGAAGTCGATCTGGTGATCGTCGGGACCGACCGCGTCACCCGCAGCGGCGATGTCGCCAACAAGATCGGCACCTACCTGAAAGCCCTTGCCGCGCGCGACAACGGCGTGCCGTTCTGGGTGGCGTTGCCGTCGACGACGATCGACTGGCGCATGCGCGACGGGATCCGCGAGATCGAGATCGAGCAGCGCAATGCGACCGAGGTCACCCACATGACCGGGCGCATGGCCGATGGCGATCTCGCCACCGTGCAGGTCACGCCGGAGGGAAGCGCTGTCGCCAATCCGGCCTTCGACGTGACACCCGCACGGCTGGTCAGCGGGTTGATCACCGAGCGCGGCTGTTGCCCGGCCAGCGAGACAGGTCTTGCGGAGCTGTTTCCCGAACGGGCATGAACAGCCGGGATGCTTCTTTCCTGGAACGCAACGGCCGGCGAGGATGGATGTCGAGCAAGATACTGGCGACCGCTCGCTTCGGCTTTCTTGGCGTGGCACTCGTGGGCGGCTGCGCGCCGGCGGCCATGCCGGCCAGAACCGGGCAGACGCCAGTTGCGCAATATCGCAACGCCCAGGGGCCGAACGGGCCGGACGAGCATGTCCCGGATTTCGTCACGCGCGGCTTCGAGACGTTCAACCGCTCCGATGCGATCGCCATCGCACTGCGCGAATGGCGCCTGTTCGGAGAGCCGGTCGATGACGACGATCCCGAGCAGCGGCCCGATCCCATCGCCGCCAGCGTCAAGCCGGAACGGCTGCCCGGCCTTTGGGAGCGTGTCGGAGAGTATTGGTGGATCGGCCAGGATCCCTACGAAAGCGAGATCGACTGGACCGGCAAGCATGGCAGCGACGGGCATCCGTTCGACTTCGTGCATGACGGGCATTACGCCTGGTCGGCGGCATTCATTTCCTATGTGATGCGGATCGCCGGCGCCGGCACGCGCTTTCCGTATTCGCCCAATCACGCCACCTATATCAATGCGGCCGCATCGGGTACGGCCGCCGGCCTGCGGGCACGCGACCCGGCGAACTATGCACCGGCGGCTGGCGACCTGATCTGCGCCGGGCGTGGCTCCAGCCGCGTCATCCGCTTTCAGAATCTGCCGACGCGCGATCTGTTTCCTGCGCATTGCGGGCTGGTCGTGTCACGGCAGGCGAACCAGCTCAGCATCATCGGCGGCAACGTCGATGATGCCGTCACCCTGACCCATGTGCCGACCGGGCCGACCGGGTTGCTGGAAGGCAGCAACGGCGCCACCATCGACACGCGCTATTCCTGGTGCGCGGTGCTGCAGGTGCTTTATGACGCCGACGGCGAACCTCCTGCAGACGACTGAACTCCGGCATTCGGCATGGCTGACTTGGCTGCCCTGCCTAACGCGGGGAAAGTCGCGGCCGGTGCCTCCGGCGCATGGTGTCCGGGAACATGTCGTGGATCGCCTCAACGGCGGCCTTGAAGCCCTGCCGCGAATCTAGCCTTGCCGCCACGGCAGTTCGCTTGCCTTCCAGCCGGCGACGCCGCCACGATGGCCCTGCTGATCGGGCGGACCCTCGAAGCCGTCCGCGACGTTGTAGACCTGCCCGTATCCGGCCGCCGATGCGGTCTCGGCAGCGGCAAGGCTGCGCGCACCGCTTCTGCAGATAAAGTAGATCTCGTGCGCCCGGGTCAGTCCGGCATCAGCGAGTTGTTGCAGGAACAACGGGTTCGTCGCACCGGATGGGAATGCCTGCCAGGCAATCAGAAGCACCCGCTTGTTCAGCATGGAAAGTTCCGGAAGACCCACGTAAGTCCATTCCGCTTCGGTGCGCACATCGACCAGATGTGCGTCCGGATTGTTGGCAAGCGCCTGCCAGGCCTGTTCCGGGGCGACGTCATCGACCATTTCTCAAACACTCCTGTCCCAGCGGCATGTCCGGAGGCGCCGTCGCCGGCCGGCCGGTTCGATGCCCACGGCAATGGTGGCGAACGACGGCCGAAAGCACAAACGCCTTGTCGCATCCAGCCGAAGCTGGCCCTACTTACCATCAAAAATTCGCTATACACCCCTGCGACCTTTTGCGGCATGAGGTGCGGTCGAGACCGTCCTGTGCGACAGCCTTTCACGTGACGGGCCCCGGCTTCTCGACCCCTCGCCCCTGGGCGGCAAGGGCCCGCTGGTGGCGTCATGGCTCGCATGGCGACCAGGATCTAGCGTGCGCGTCCGCCGCGCCGCCGCGGCATGGTATCGCCGAACAGCAGCCAGACCATCAGCACGCAGGCCAGGCCCGCCAGGGCCAGCATCAGGAAGCCCAGCGACACCGACCGGTCGGCGAGGAAGCCGGCCAATGTCGTGCTGAAACTCGCGCCGACACCTACGGCCAGGCCGAAGAACCCCATGCACAGGTTGAACCGGCCGGTACCGCGGGTGAGGTCCGCCGTGATCAACGGCAGCATTACCCCGAAAGCCGCCCCGCTGACGCCGTCCAGAAGCTGGAACAGCACCACCAGCCACGGGTTGCCGCTGGTGGCCAGAAGCAGCCCGCGCAGCGGCAGGGCGGCGAAACCGACCAGCATGACCGGACGCCGCCCGATCGTCTCCGCAAGCCGTCCGACCTGCGGCGAAAGCACCGCCACGACCAGCTGCGGCGCCAGGATGCAGGCTGCGATGATCAGTTCGGCCTGCTGCGCCGCCGTCTTGGTGATCTCGCCCGCGGCCAGCGGCAGCATCGCGGCGTTGGACAAGTGGAACAGCATGGTGCAGATCGCAAAGGCGAAGAGCCGCCGGTCGCGCAACAGGTCGAGGATGGCGTGCGAGGCTTTCGGCTCGGAGGCGTCGTCCTCCGGGTCTGCCGCCGCGGCCGCATCACCGAGCTTGATCGTCGGACGCTGGATGGCGCGCAGGGCGGCTATGCCCGGCAGGGCGAGCAAGGCACCGAGAAAGAAAGTCGCGCGCGAGGAAACCACGTAGCCGATACCGCCCATCAACCCGGCCGCGACCGCATTGCCGATCGAGGCGAAACTGGCATTGCGGCCCAGCCTGCGGCCCAGCTCTCCAGGTTTGGCGCCCTGCGAGATCTGCACGGCCACCATGCCCAGGGTGATCGCGGCGATCGCGGGATTGAGCATGCAGCTCGCGAAGCCATGCAGGATCTCGGCACCCATCACCGGCAGGCGCTCCGGGAACAGCACCAGCAACAGGCAGGAGATGATGATGGTGACGATGGCAACGAGGGCTGCCAGATGCTTGTTGGTCAACGCATCCACCGTCGCGCCGGCCGGCACCTGGCTGACCATCGCGGTGACCGAGCCGGCGGTGAGGGCCAGGCCGATCTGGCCCTGGGTCCAGTGCTCCTCGGTGAGATAGATCGCGATGAACGGCCCGAACGCCGTCTGCAGGTTGGCGACAAAGAAGTTGAGCCAGTCGAGACCTTGCGAGCTGCTCAGGCGCAGGGAGGGGAAGCGCACGCCGCGGCTCAGTCCGGATTGAGCTGGTCGGCCGGCGAAGCCGCATTGTCATGTCCCGGCCCGGCTCCTGGCCCGGCTCCTGGCCCGGCTCCCGGATCGCCCAGGCCTTCGCCCAGATCGACCCGGCTCGAATCGAGCCTTGCCTTGTCGGAAGCCGTTGCCGCCGGCTTTGCGACGGGCGGCTCGACGGCCCCTTGCACCACCGTCACCTCGTCCGAACCGTCATAGGCCGGTGCCGCCTTGACCTGGGCGTCGCTGAGCTGAAGCTGCAGCGCGTCCTTTGGTTTCCGGCCGGCCAGCGCGAAGCTTTCCCAGGCGATGGCGATGCGACGGTTGCCCATGCCCATGAAGCCGCCGACATCCAGCACCAGGGCCGCGGGTTGTCCCCTGGCGTCGACCAGCACGTCGATGACGTGGCCGATCTCGCGCTTCTCCCGGCCGGTGACGCTGCGGTCGATCAGGCTGATCAACGACAGCTTCGTGGTGCGCAGCGAAGTGGCCGCCTCGCCGGCATCGTTGACGCCGGGACCGGGCCTGGGCTGGGGCTTCCGCTCCGGGCCGGAGGCTGCCTCTCCTGGCTTGGCCGGTGCGCCGGCAGGCGCCTTGTCCAGCGGCTTGATCGCCGGATTGGCAGCCG
>CAXTCT010000109.1:0-7079 GCA_964242565.1 uncultured Acetobacteraceae bacterium
CGGCGTGGCAGATCCAGCGCCCCGTGCGCGAACTGGCCGATGCTGCCGGCGCGCAGGCCGACCACGTCGCCCTTGTTGCGCAGCTCCTGCATCTGCCGCTCGATGGCGTTGAGGTCGGCACGCGCCTGATCGACGCGCTGCGCCATCACGGTGCTGGCGCCCATGTTGGCGTCCGCGCGATGCTGCGCCCGCGAGGCCACGTAGTCGCTGATCAGCAGGTTGACGAAGCGCGCGGCCAGCACCGGGTCCTGCGACACGAACGACACCGAGATGACCAGGCTGCGATTATCCTGGAACACCGACAAGGATTTCTGCACCGCGCCGATCACGCCGTCCTCCGACGGCGGCAGCGCCGCGCCGCGCGGGGATTTGGGGATGAAGGAGGTGGTCCACGCGCCGATCCAGCCCTTCACCCGCTGCATCAGCGTCGGCGGCCGCAGGTCGGCGTTGAATTCCGGGTCGGCCTGAAGCCGCATCTGGCCGGCCACCAGGGAGACCATGGCGCGCGAGGTGAGAGCCTGCACCTCGGTATGCACGAAGGGCATCGGGTCGGGACCATCGCCGCCGCGCAGCGCGCCCTGCAGCTCGGGGATCGCGAACTGCTCCCCCTCGACGGTCATCAGGCCATTGGCGGTGTAGGTCTTGGGCAGGGCATGGGCGTAGATAAAGCTGCCCAATCCCGCCAGCACGGCACACAGGACGATCAGCCAGAGGTGCCGGCGCAGCAGCTGCGTGAGCTGGACCATGCGCAGCACGGACTCGCGCGGGGCCGCGGCCGGCAGGCCTTCCGGAAGGGAAGCCACGTAGCTGTTCATCCCGCTTCTCCATTGATCGCGCCAAGCCGCATGAACGCCGCGTCCGTATGCAGCCGGTGGGCATCCCGCGGATCCGGATCGTCACCATCCGGATCATGGCCGGCGGAGGCCCGCATCTCGCGCATTTCCGCAAACGAGACGTCGCAGGCCGCGAGCACCAGGGCATGATGCATCAGCCCACGCTCGGCGAAGATGAACTGGTCCGAGCCGGCCATGATCGGCTGCAGCACGCCCGCCGCCTGCAGGCGGCTCCAGCATCCGGCCGGCACCATCCTGCCGCCCACGCTGGCGCTGCCATCGGCCGCTTCCACCACCAGAAGCCGCCCCCAGGCATCCTGCGGCGCATAGGCGATCCGGCGCAGCGCCAGAACCATCTCCGCGTCGCGGCCATGCTGGGTCAGCGCGCCGTAGAGCGCCACCACGCGCAGGGCGGCATCGATCAGCAGCCGCCGCACGGCCTCCTCGAAATCGCTTTCCAGCACGACGGCGTCGCCGCGCGCCTTCGCGGCCTGCGCGAGGCGCAGGCCGAGCAGTTGCGCCATGTACGGCATCCCGCGCGCCAGCACCGTGATGCGGGCGATGGTGGCGGGAAGAAATTGCAGCCCGGTCTCGTGGCCGCCCCGGGTGATCAGCTGGGCGACGTCGCGGTCGGTGAATAGCGGCAAATGGACGCCCAGCACGGCGCGCTGGATCGAGGGGTGTTGGCCCAGGATCTGCTCGAGATTCTCCGACACGCCGACGATGACGAACAGCAGCGGCACATCGCGATCCGAAAGCTGCTTGATCGTGTCCGCGAGGCGGATACGCGTGATCGGATCCTCCACCCGGTCGAACTCGTCGATGACGCAGACCAGGCTGCGGCAGTCGAGCCGCTGCGGCATCATGACGATGTCGCGCGGACGCAGGTCGCCGGGCGGAAGTGCCGCGACGCAGCCATCCGCGTCGTCGCCCCCCCTGGAATCAGTCCCCAAATATCCTTCGTCATAGCCCGCCCGTGCCGCCAGAAGCGACGATGGCAGGTCGCGCATCAATCCGCGCATGAGGTCGTTGAAGGTGGTGCCGGCCTCGCAGGTGTGGCGCGCGACGATGGTCTCGGCGCGGCGCAGCGCCTCGACCACCATGTTGGTCAGCGAGGTCTTGCCGCGGCCGCGCTCCGAATACAGCACGACATGGGCGCGGTCCTCCTGCAAAGCCTGCAGGATGCGCTGCATCTCGACCTCGCGGCCGATCAGGCGCCGGCGGCCGGTTTTCGGCTGGGTGGGCGTGAACGCTTCGCCGGGGGCAAGCCGGCTGGCACGGGGGAGCGCTCCGGCACCCGCCTCCATTCCCGGCAAGCCGATGATGGGCAAGGGCGGGACTACCCGGTCCACGTCGAGCCGGTCATGCTCGCGGCGGCGCCCGAACAACCCCATCAGACCGCACCCTGGCGCTTCAATACGGCGGGAAGGGTTTTGGCGAGGATGGCCAGGTCATGCCAGATGGTCCAGTTTTTGACGTACCAGGTGTCGAGCTGCACCCTCTGGGCATAGCTCGTGTCGGATCGGCCGCTCACCTGCCATAGCCCGGTCACGCCGGGCCGCGCCTCGTAGTAATAGGTGATGTTCTCGGCATAGCGCGCGACTTCCGAGCGCACGATCGGACGCGGGCCGACCAGGCTCATCTCCAGCCGCAGCACGTTGAACAGCTGCGGCAGCTCGTCGAGGCTGGTCGCGCGCAGCAGCCTTCCGATCCATGTCACCCGCGGGTCGTTGCGCAGCTTGCAGGTCTCGGCCCATTCGGCGGCGGCCTGCGGATCATGTTCGAGCACCCGACGCAGCACGCTGTCCCCGTCCGTGACCATCGAGCGGAACTTGAAGCAGGGGAATTCCCGGCCGTTCGCGCCGATGCGGCGATGGGCGAACAGGATCGGCCCGCCATCCAGCTTCACCGCCACGGCGACAGCCAGCAACACCGGGGCTGCCATCACGACCAGGAGGGCGGCGACGCCGACATCGAAGACAAGCTTGGAGACACGCGCCACCGGCTGCGCCAAATTGTTGCGGTACGAGAACATGACCGTGTCGTGGCTGAAGAACGCGGTCTGCTCGAAGCCCAGTACCGGCAACCCCTCCAGCCGCGGCATTGCCGCGAACGGCACCCTTGCCCGCACCAGCGATTCGGTCAGCGCGCGCGCGCTGGCATTGTTGGTATCGATCGCCAGCACCAGCAGCTGGGCCGCATGCTGCTGCAGCACGCGCCGCCAGCGCGCCGCGTCCTGCCGCTTGCCGAGCTCGTCGGGATTGATGATCCTGACGATGCGGTAGCCGAGCCGGGGCTCCGACAGCAAGGCCTGGCGGGCATGTTCGGCCATCTCGCCGAAGCCCACGACCACGACGGGCAGCTGCCAGATGTCGAGGCTCGTCAGCAGCTGGCGTGCCAGGGTGCGCCCGAGCAGGGCCGCGATCGGGAACAGGACCCAGATCAGGCCGAGGAACAGCCGGGAGTCATGGCGCTGCATGGAATATTCGAGGAAGCCGCCGCAAAGCACCGCGGCGATGCAGGCGGCCAGCAGGTCGCGCAGCTCGCTCCAGTAAGGCACCCGGCGCCAGTAATGCCCGTGCTGGGCACAGAAGAACAGCACGCCGAGGAGCAGCACGGCGTCGTTGAAAAACCCGGTGTGAGCCGAGCTCCTGGCAACCATGTGCCCCGGCAGCAGCATCACGCCGCCCGCCTGCCTGATCAGCTGGATGGGCCTGACCAGCACTCCGGCGGTGACCACGGAAACCCCGAAGGAGAGCAGGTCGGCAATAATCAAAGCTATAGCACAAAGAATTCGCGAAATCCGCGCGGACCCTGCGAAGGCTCCGCGAGCCAGACGCCATCCGGGCGCGCGACCGCGATGTCCACCCTGGGCATGCCGGCGCGTGTCGTGATTGCTGGATGCGGGATCAGCATAGTCCAATCCGAGGGGCTTGATCACGGTCATTCTGGGTTCTCGCAACATCCGGTGGCAGCGCAGCGCGACAGTCGATTCATTCGAAAAAATAAAAACCAAAATCGAATGTATTATGTCCAGACTGTTACGGTGGTGATAAATATTACCCGCCTGTATCGACGGTTGGCGTGCAGCGGAATCACGTCTAATCCTCTACGCCCTGGTTAGTGAAAGGTCGCAGACGCGGGCAACATCCCGATGGGCTGATACTTCGATCGTGAGTGACACCGCGCGGAACTGACATAGTTCTGTCCGCTTTGGTACGCGGTCGCGTTCCCGCGCGCTCCATGGGATCATCGTCGCATTAACAACTGGTCATTTTGCCGCGGAGAGCATCGAGCGTGTATGACAGCCGCCTGACCCGGGATTTCGCATGAGAACCGCTTTCACCAGCCTCACCACAAACCGGTTGCTCGCCGGTCTGCCGCTTGCGGAACTCGATCCCTTGAAGCCGTATCTGTATCGGGTGCGCCTCGTCAACGGACAGGTCCTGATCGAGCGCGGGCAGGCGGCGGAACATGTGTTCTTCATCGAGAATGGCATCGTGCTGCTGAAGACGGAAACGGAAACGAGCAGGCCGGGCGTGCAGGTGGCGATGATCGGCAATGAGGGGATGGTCGGCGGCCTGGCCCTGCTGGGCGGCGATTCCATGGCCTTCGCCAGCGCGATCACCCAGATCCCCGGTATCGCGCTGCGCATCCCGGTGGTCGAGCTGCGCCGCTGCTTCGACGATAGTCCGGTGCTGCGCGAGGCCTGCCTGCGGTTCGTCCAGTCGCTGACGCGCCAGATCATGAGCAGTGCCGCCTCGAACGCCAGCAACACGCTCGTCGAGCGGTGCGTGCATTGGCTGCTGATGGCCCATGACCGCGTGGATGGAGATGATCTGCCCGTCACCCATGAGGCGCTTTCGGCCATGCTGGGCGTGCGCCGGTCCGGCGTCACCGTCGCCACGGCGGCCCTGCAGCAGGCCGGACTGATCCGCGCCACCCGCGGCCGGATCCGGATCCTGGACCGTGCCGGCCTGGAGTCCTTTGTCGGCGCCAGCGCCAGGACCGAGACCGCGGATGCTTCCCCCGCGCCGTTGCACTCCAGGCAGCAGGAAGTGAGCGACAGGTCATGACCGCCCTCACCCGGCGGCACACGCTGCTCGCCTCCGCCGCAGGGCTGCTGGCAGCGGTCCCGCGGACCGGCGGAGCCGCGGCCTCCCAGAATGCCGCTTCCGGCATCCCGGCGAGGCACGCGCCTTCCGGCCTGGAGGGGCGATTCGAGCTGCTCGGCGACTGGACGTTCGGCAAGCGCCGCCCCGATGCGACCATACGGGACATGGCCGGCCTGTCCGCGGATTTCCGCTTCCGCTATATCTACGACCACGGACGGCTGGACGGGTTGCCGACCTACTGGTCCCGGCATCGCGATTATCCCCAGGGCGATCCGCGCGCGCTGCATGTGTTCGAGGATGACGCGCTGGTGCTCAAGGCGCGGGTTCCCCCCGGGGGCGGCCTCCGTCCGGGGGGCGTCGAATCCGGCATGCTGCGGGCCCTGCTGCCGGTCACGGAAGGCATGGTGGTGGAGATGCGCGCGAGGCTGCCGCATGGCCTCGGCACCTGGCCGGCCTTCTGGCTCAATCCCGGCGTGGAAGGACGCGACGGCCATTTCTCCGCCACGCCATGGCCGCCGGAGATCGACATCTTCGAGTTCTTCGACTGGCAGGGCCGCGACCGCCCGCGCATCATGACGGCGCATGTCCAGACCGCCGGGCACCCGGAAAGATATGGCGATCCGCACGACATCTTTTCCCGCTTCGTCCATGACGGCTACGACCCCGGGATCGATTTCTCGGCCGGCTACCATGATTTCGCCCTGGACTGGCAGCCGGGCCTGCCGACCTGGATTGTCGACGGGCAGCGCGTCAAGCAGACCCGCTATCTGTGGCCGGCCCCGCCGGCGCATATCCTGGTCACCAACCAGATCGGCATGAAGCTGAACGGCGTGAACCTCGCGGGAATGCAGGTCGACGAGGCAGCCTGGGACTATCGCGTGGCCTGGATACGGGTCTGGCGCCGGCTTTGAGCGCCCGGGCTTTGAGCGCCCGGCTCGGGACGCGGTCCATCATCGGCCATGTTATGGCCTCAGAAATTATGGATGGTCACGACGCTGTTCGGCGACCTAGCTTGTGAACTCGTCCGGATGAA
The DNA here is from genome assembly GCA_964242565.1 of uncultured Acetobacteraceae bacterium. Classification (GTDB taxonomy): domain Bacteria; phylum Pseudomonadota; class Alphaproteobacteria; order Acetobacterales; family Acetobacteraceae; genus Lichenicoccus. The sequence continues at coordinate 5,982 of CAXTCT010000109.1, forward strand.
CTGCCAGTGAGTGTCTTGATGTCCGCGAGCAGCCCCGTCCTTCCGGCCGATGTTCCCAGCGCGGGCGACGCTTCCGGCCAGGCCGCGATGCAGGGACGTCGGGTGCTGATCGTCAGTGCCGCCGATGCCCGTTTCGGCCATTATCTGAAAAGCATGGTGGAATCCGTCCAACCGGTTCTCGCCTTGCCGAACGTGGATCTCGCCTGCCTCGATATCGGGCTCGGCGCGTCCGACCTTGCATGGCTTGCCCCGCATACGGACATGATCCGCCCGCCGGCCGCTCATCTCGGGATCGATGCGGCCGTCCACAAGCCGGCTTTGCTGTCGTTTCTCGCGCGCCCGTTCCTGCGCGACTATTTCCCGGGATACGACGTGTATGTCTGGATCGACTCCGACATATGGCTGCAGGATCCCGGCGTGGTGTCGCTTTATGTCGATGGCGCCATCGCCTGTGGAATGGCGCTCACCCACGAGGAGGAACGGGCCTACCGGTTCCAGCCAAAGCTATTTGGCTGGACGGCGAAGCATTTCCTGCTCGGCTATGGACCCCTGACCGGCGCCTATCTGCTGGCCAGGCCGCATGTGAATGCGGGGTTCTTCGCCCTGGCCGGCGATGCCCCGCAATGGGAGGCCTGGGCACGTCGCTACGAGGCGGCGATCCGGCGAACCGGAGCCCTGGTGCCGCACGACCAGTTCGCGCTCAATCATGCCCTGCACGCCCGTGGCGGCCAGCGCGCCGAGGCCCGGCTGCTGGATCCCACCTGCAACTGGATCTGCGACCGGGGCGTGCCGATGTGGAACGACGACATCGGCGCCTATTGCAAGCCCTACCCGCCCTACGAGCGGATCAGCGCCCTGCACCTCGCCGGACCGGCCAAATACAAGACCTCATTGGTCAGGCGCACCGGTGGCGGCAGCTTCACCAGCTTCATCCTGCGCGGCACCTCGCCGGAGCATCCGGTGACCGAGGCCTGAACGCCTCAGAACATCCCGGACAAGAAACTGGCCAGCAGGCTCCAGACGACCAGGCCGCTGACAACCCCGAGCACGGCGCCGCGCGCCTTCGAGAGCTGGTGCCGCCGGGCAAGTCGGAGGGCC
>CAXTCT010000110.1:0-7055 GCA_964242565.1 uncultured Acetobacteraceae bacterium
CCGTTCGGCGGCCGGGCGGGAAAACACGCTTCGTTCGCAAGCGAGCTCGTCCCGGCGTTCGAGGCGCTGGCGTCGCTCGATCCCGCGCCGCCCGCCGCCGGGCTCGAGCGCGTCGCGATGGCCCGCGACCGGCTCGCCGCCCGCTACGAGGCCGCCTCCGATGACGCCTCCCGCGCGGGCCTCGACGAGCTTGCCTCGCTCGAACAGGCCCATGACCTGCTGACGCGCCTGCACGCGGCGGTGTCGCGACTGATCCTGCCATCCGACGCCGCGCACGGGCGTCACGCCGGCGTACGGCTTCGCCTGTATCGCGACTGGCCGACGGCGCTCCGCAACGGTGCGCGCGGCGGCATTGTCACGATGCTGGCCTTCGGGTTCTGGTATGTCACGCAATGGACCGCGGGCCCGACCCTGCTCGCCTGCCTGGTGCCGGCGGCCTGCCTGCTCGCCACCAGCCCGAGCGCTTCGCGCGCCAGCGTCGATTTTGCCACCGGCACCCTGCTTGCGGTCCCGGCCAGCATGGTCTGCGAGACGCTGCTGCTGCCGCAGATCACCGGCTTCCCGCTCCTGATCGGCGTGCTGGCGATCTGCCAGCTGCCGGGCATCTGGTTCCAGTACCATCCGCGCCATGCGCTGCGCGCGTTCGGCTACGTGGTGTTCTTCAATGCCATGATCTCGGTGGGCAACCCGATCCGCTTCGACGACATCGCCCTGTTCAACAACTGGCTCGCATTCATCATCGGGGTCGCGGCGCTGGTCGTGGTGTTCCGCGCGCTGCTGCCGGCCAACCCGCGCCGGGATGCCAACCGGCTGGTGCGTTCGATCACCGCCGCGGTCGCGAGGACCGGGCGCGGAGGGTCTTCCATGGCGATGGAGGTGTGGGAAAACCTGCAGATGCAGAAGGTGGCGCGGCTGATCCAGCGGCTGCAGATGATCGAGGGGCCGTCTCGCCAATGGACCATCGACTGCAGCTTCATCGCCATCGAGCTGGGCCGCGACCTGATGCGCCTGCGCCGCTTGCTCGGCGAGAGCGTCCTGCACCCCCCGGTGCGTGAAGCCTGCGCGGCTGTGCTGGCGGCGGCGTCCCGCTTGCGGCACAACCCGGGTCCGGTGGCGTCGCTGGCGCATGATGCCGCCGGCCGGCTGATCGGCAATCCCGCGGCCTTGCCGGCGGAACGGCGCCTTGCGGCCATCCTGCACGAGATCGCGCAACTGATCGAAGCCATCCCCGATTTTCTCCGCCCCGACTTCGCCATCGGGGACATCACGATCGAGGACATCGCGGGCCAGGATCTGGTGACCCGCGGCGGCGCGGCCGGCCGATGCTGAGCGAAGCCCATTTCGGCGGCGTTCTGTTTGCGCCCATCATGGTATATGCCATAGCGGCGCTGCCGATCACGCTGTTGCTGCGCATGGTGATGTGGCAGGTCGGCTTCATGCGACTGGTCTGGCACCTCGCCTTGTTCGAGGTGGCGCTTTATCTGTGCGTGCTGTCGCTTCTCGTCCGGCTGATCTGAGCGCCCCAGCCGGAAACGCCGAGCCGGAAACGCCGACCTGGAAACGCCGAGCTGGAAACGCCGACCTGGAGCTGCCGAGCTGGAAATGACTTCCCGTCCCATCCCGACCCTTCTTCTGTCCCTGCTTGCCACGGCGCTCCGCGTCGCCGTCACGCTCGCGATGGTGGCACTCGCGGTCCTGCTCGGGGCCGCCCTCTGGCGCACCTACATGACCGCCCCCTGGACCCGCGACGGCCGCGTTCGCGCCTATGTGGTCGATGTCGCTCCCGAGGTATCCGGCACCGTCACCGAGCTGCTGGTGCGGGACAACCAGTTGGTCCAGCGCGGCCAGAAGCTGTTCGTGATCGACCCGGAGCGCTTCCGCCTGGCCATCGCGTCGGCCCAGGCGCGGGTGCAGACCAACCAGGAGGATCTGCGCCTGCGCCAGTCCGACGCCAAGCGTCGCCAGGGACTGGCCGGCATCGTTTCGGCCGAGGAGCGCGAGCGTTTCAGCAGCGTCGCCGCGACCGCGCAGGGTGCCGTCGATGCGGCGCAGGCCGATCTCGACCTCGCCCGCCTCAACCTCGCGCGCTCCACGCTCTACGCGCCGGTGAACGGCTACGTCACCAATCTGTCGTTGCGCGTGGGCGACTATGTCGGCGCCGGCCAGCCGCGCGTCGCCCTGCTCGATTCCGACAGCTTCTGGGTTTACGGCTATTTCGAGGAGACCAAGGTCGGCGGCGTGCATGTCGGCGAGCCGGCGCGGATCAAGCTGATGGGCTACGACCAGATCATCGACGGCCATGTCGAGAGCATCACCCGCGGCATCCAGGACCAGAACGGCAATCCCGACCGGCTCGGCCTGCAGACGGTAAACCCGGTCTTCACCTGGGTGCGCCTCGCCCAGCGCATTCCGGTGCGGATCCATATCGACCATGTGCCGGACGGCATCCTGCTCGCCGCCGGCATGACCTGCTCGATCAGCGTGGGCCGGGAGGCAACGCGCAACCGCGTGCGGCTCGGCGCCTGGCTCGAGGACCATCTCTGAGCCCGGCGATGCGCCTGCGCGGAAAGCTGCCGGTGCTATGCGGGCTGCTCCTCGCCGGCTGTACGCTCGGGCCGCGCTATACGCCGCCGCGGGTGGACCTGCCCTCGAACTGGACCGAGCATCCGGCGACCGCGTCGGAGGTGGCCCGCAGCGCCGCCCTGAGCCAGGACTGGTGGGCGTCGTTCCATGATCCGGTGCTCGACCGCCTGGTGGCGCTCGCCATCGCCGGCAACATCGACCTGCGTATCGCGGGCCAGCGCCTGCTGGCCGCCCGCGACGTGCGCGAGGAGATATCGGCCTCGCTGGCCTTGCAGGTCGACGCCACCGGCGAGGCCGGCATCCAGCGCTTCTCGACCACCGAGGAATATCCGCCGCTGCCGGGGGTGTCGTCGAGCAACCGGGTCTGGAGCCCCGGCTTCACCGCGAGCTGGGAGCTCGACGTGTTCGGCCGCATCCGCCGTCAGATCGAGGCCCAGGACGACGAGGTCGGCGCCGGTATCGAGGCCCGTCGGGCCATGCTGCTGGCGGTCTTGGGCGAGCTCGCCACCGATTATGTCGGCCTGCGTTCGACACAGCGCCAGCTCGACATCGCCGAGCATAACATCGCCACCTCCAGGCAGGGCCTGGAGCTGACCCGGCGCAGCTTCGCCCAGGGGCTCGGCACCACGCTGCAGGTGGCCCAAGCGCAGGCCGAGCTGGAAACCCAGCAATCCACCACCCAGTTGCTGCACACCCGGATCGCGCAGCTTTCGCACGCGATGGCGGTGCTCGTCGGCGAGATGCCGGGCAGCCTGGAGACCATGCTCCAGCAGCCAAGCCCGCTGCCGCGTATGCCCGAGCTGCCGCTGACGCTGCCCTCGATGGTGATCGCCAACCGCCCGGACGTACGCGAGGCCGAGCGCCGTTATGCCGAGGCCACCGCGCGTATCGGCGTCGCCGTCGCCTCGCTTTATCCGGATTTCTCGCTGCCGCTGTCGATCGGAGTGCAGTCGAGCATGATCCACGAATTGCTCGCGGCCGACAGCCTGGCCTTCCAGTTCGTGCTCAGCGCCACGCAGCCGCTCTATCACGGCGGCCGGCTGAGCGCGCAGGTCAGGCAGGCGCGGGCCGAAGCCGAGGCGGCACGGCTATCCTATTACCGGACCCTGCTGGGTGCGCTGCGCGAGGTCGAGGACCGCCTGGCGGCTTTCCGCAACGACCGCGAACGCGCGCTCGTGCTGCATCGCGCGGCAGCCTACAACGCGCTGGCGCTGGAACGGGCGCGCAGCCTCTACGCCGCCGGACTGACCGGCTTCATCGACGTGCTCAGCGCGGAACGGGCGACCTACCAGAGCGAGAATGCCGCGGCCGAGGGCGATCTTGCCCGGCTCAGCGACACCGTGGGGCTTTACACGGCACTCGGCGCCGGCTGGCAGGGCGTTTCGCTGACCGACACCACGCTGCCGATCGACCTCGCGGCCCAGCATGGCCTCGCCCGGAGCCTCCCCGCGCGGCACTAGACGCGGCGATTGTCTCCTTCATGCCACAGGACAGCGCTTTCGGCCGGCGCGGCCGGAACCGCCGGGGTCATGGCATCCGCCTTGCTTCGGGTGAGGCTCATCATCGCACCAGTTGAGGAAGCCGACCCTATGATGTCACGCATTGCGACCGCGGCCCTCCTCGCGGGCACGGCCCTTTCGACCTTGCCGCTGGCTGCCGGCGTTGCGGTCGCCGCCGACAGCGATGCGGAATCGATCGTGGTCCAGGCCAGCAAGGGGCATCACAGTGCGGACGGGGTGACCGGCCTGCAGCCCGGCGGCGGCCTGATCAAGAAGGAGGTCGCGCCGAAATCGCGCAGCACCGTCAGCAAGGATTACATCCAGAAGCAGGCGCCGGCGACGAGCCCCTTCATGCTGGTCCAGCTGCTGCCCGGCGTGGTGGTGTCTGAGGTCGATCCCTGGGGATTGTCCGGCGGCTCGCTGTCCATGCGCGGCCTCGACCAGACCGAGATGGCCTTCATCTGGGAAGGCGCGCCGATCGCCGACGTCGGCGTCTACACCACCTACCCGTCGGAGTTCGTCGACGACGAGAATATGGAAGACCTCAGCCTGCAGCAGGGCTCCTCGAATATCGACACGCCGACGATCAACGGCTCGGGCGGGTTGTTCACCTTCCATGACCGCGACCCGTCGGACAAGTTCGGCGGTCTCGTCGATTACGGCTACGGCACCTATAAATTCAACCGCGGCTTCCTGCGGCTGGATAGCGGCTATATCGGCAACTCGGGCGTTCGCGCCTTCATCTCGTATTCGTATCAGCATGACCGCGCCTGGCGCGGCTCCGGCACGGACGAGAAGAGCCATATCGACTTCAAGGCGATGAAGGACTGGGGCGACGGCAACCATGCCGCCATCGTCGGCGCCTATCAATGGTCGACACAGAACAGCTACACCAACCCGACCCTGGCGCAGTGGGCGCAATACGGCGAGTCGTACAACTATGACGGCACCTACACGCCGGGCGACAGCAACTATTGGAAGCTGAACCGCAACCCGTATCGCAACGTCAACCTCAGCGCACCCACGCACGTCAACCTGACCGACAAATGGGGGGCGGACTTCACGCCGTACATGTGGCGTGGCTACGGCAACGGCACCATCGGCGTCGGGCTTTACCAGACCGGCAATTATCAGGGCAACCAGCTGATCACCGACCCGGTCGTGCTGCCCTATCCGATCACGCCCTCGGCGGCGAACAACTATGCCAACGCCGAGGGATTGCTGGCCTTCGAGGATTCGCAATATCGCGGCGGCTTCACCGCCAAGACCAACTACCGCCTCGGCGTGAATAATTTCTTCGCCGGCTGGTGGTTCGACTATTCAAACGATCACGACACCGAACCGTACAGCCCGGTCAGCTATACCGGCGAGCCGTCCAACATCTACGGCGAGCAGGAGAACATCAAGACCGTGAACGGCCTGCGGCTGCTCGGCCAGGACATCCTGACCAAGACCACCATCGACGCCCTGTTCCTCGGCGACGATATCAGCCTGCTCAATGACCGCCTCACCTTCCAGGTCGGCTTCAAGGAGGCGATCGTCAACCGCGACGGCACCAACCTGCTGCCCGGGCCGCAATATAAATCGACCATCAACGACGCCCAGCCCCTGCCGGCGATCTCGGCGCGCTACCAGATCAACACGAAAAACCAGGTGTTCGCCAGCGTGACCAGCAATTTCCGCTCGCCGGTGAACACGACGCTGTACAACACCTACAGCTATCTGAACGGCGCCACGACCTTCCTTGGCGGCAACAACGTCAAGGACGAATACTCGATCTCCGAGGAGCTCGGCTATCGTTATTCCGGCGACATCCTGGTCGCCTCCGCCACCTATTTTCATTACAACTTCACCAACCGCCAGCTGCAGAGCGCGGTCGCCGGCACCAACAACGCGATCACCACCGACATCAATGGCGGCGGACAGACCTCGGACGGTGTCGATGTCGAGGCCGGCACGCGCCCGTTCGCGCATTTCCGCCCCTATGTCTCCGGCCAGTATCTGCATACCTCGATCGACAACAATATCGCCGCCGGCGGCGACTATCTGCCGACCACCGGCAAGGATGCGGTGCGCAGCCCGCATTGGGTTTTCTCGGCGGCGCTGGATTACGACAACGGACGCTTCTTCGCCAACTACTCGGTCCGCTATATCGGCAAGCAATATGCGACCTTCATGAACGACGAGGTATTGCCGGCCTATTACGAGATGGGCGGCACGGTGGGATTGCGCTTCCACGATATCGGTTTCGCCAAGGCGCCGACAATCCAGCTCAACCTGATCAACATGACCAACAACAAGTTCCTGTCGGGTATCAACTCGCTGTCCGCGAACGCCAAGCCCACTACCGGCGTCTATGGAACCCTGATCGGCGCCTCGGCGCCGAGCTACAATGTGGGCGAGGGATTTGCCGCCATCGCCACCGTCAAGACGGCGTTCTGAAGTCCTGCCGCCCCGCACCGCGCCGCATCTTCATCGCGGCGCGGGATGGGACCGCGCCACGGCTTGCGTCGTCGCGAAGTGGCGCGCCGGGCTTTTTTCCGCCGGCATGAGCGGCCGGATCACCCCGTGGGCGACCCGGCCGTAGGCGGGCGCTGGTCTCAGTTGGTGGCGGCGCCGGTCTTGGTCGTGATCTTGTCCTGGGTCGCCTTCGAAGCGCCGGTCATGTCATGACCGGCGGCGCTGATATCCTTGCCGGCACCCGACACGGTGTTGCAGGCCGACAGGCCCAGCGTGGCGACGCCAAGCGCCACGACGGCGAGCAGGGTAGCTGATCTGCGGAACATGTTGATGTCGCTCCAATGCGAGGGGTAATGAGACGTCTGCGTAACGGCGGCGACGCCCCTGAGTTGCAAAAGCCGTGGTTGCGGCGCTACCCCGGATAGGCGCGCGGCCGGAGTCGGGCCGGCCGCGACGCCGTCGGCAGGGAGTGGCAGCGCATGGACGCAAACGAGCGGCATCAGATCCGCGATC
>CAXTCT010000111.1:0-7030 GCA_964242565.1 uncultured Acetobacteraceae bacterium
AGGGGCGGGTGAGGGCACCGGCGCGGCACAGCGCACGATGCCGGGCACGACCAGCAGCAGGGCCGCCCGCGTCATGCCTGTATGCCACGAGGAAATGAAGCTCATGCGGCGCCGTCCGTAGTTTCAAAGGCGAACGATCGCATCCTTTGTCGCGTTGCTCCAAGGGCTGGGCTCCAGCGGTCGGTGGTCCAGCAGCCGGAATTTCGTTTCACCTGTTTGGCGGATCTCACGCACATGCCCGAGTCTCACGCAACAATGCCTGATCCCACGCAACATGATTGAGAAAGCACTGATCGACGGACAGACCGAACTGCGCCTGCTGGGCGTTGCCGCCTTCATCGGCCTGCTGCAGATCTGCTGGGCCGCCACGGCATCGCAGCGGCAGCGCGGCTTTGCCTGGGCCAGCGGCCCGCGCGACGAACCCCGCGCGGTGCATGGCGTGGCGGCCCGGCTGCAACGGGCGTCGGCCAATTTCCTCGAAACCTTCCCGCTTTTCGCCGCCGCCGTCCTCGCCGCCGTGGTGCTCGGACGTACCGGCGGCACCACCCTGGCCGGCGCCTGGCTCTATGTCATCGCCCGGGCGATCTATGTTCCGCTCTACGCATCCGGCGTGCCGGTGCTGCGCTCGCTGGCGTGGCTCGCGGCGATGATCGGAATCGTGCTTGAACTGCTGGCGCTGCTCTAATAGGGCGTGGTGGCGGCCACGCTGGCCTGTCCATGCCGGGAATGTAGCGGCAGCAGGGCCGCGCCGAGTGCAGCCGCATGGTTGCCGCTGCTGCCGAGGCGAAGTTCCGGTGGCTGCCGCGCCTCCGGCGTAGCACTGGCCAGGAGCGGCCGCAGGCGCGCGACCAGGGCCTCGATCAGGGTCTTGGGCAGATTGCCGTCGAGGATGATCGCCTGCACGTCGAGCAGGCTCGCCATCGACAGCAGCGGAACTACCAGCGAATCGGCGCAATCATCCAGCCACTCGGCCACGATGGCGGCGTGGCTGCGCATCACGCCATGTAGATCGACCGCTCGCGCGATGGTGATGCCGTGGGCGCGCAGGTGCGCGATGAGCGCGCCGCCGGAGGCGCGATCGAGCAGGATCGTGCCGCCTCCGGTACGATGGCCGGCACCAATACGCTCGCGCGCATGCGGCAGTCTCGAAGGCGGAACCGGGATCAGCCCGATATCCCCCGCGTTGCCGTTGACGCCGCGCCGATAGTCGCCGTCGAGCACGATGCCGCCGCCGATCGAGCTGTTGATATACACACAGGCAAAATCATCCAGCTCACGGCCGTGGCCGTGGAACAGTTCGGCCACCGCGGCCGCGGTGCAATCATTCTCGACGAATAACGGCATCTTGAGGGCTGTGCGCAGGTCGCCGGCGATGTCGCAGCCTTGCCAGGCGCTGCCGCGATCCGCCGGCATATCCAGCTCGCTACCCCAGCATTCGAGGTTGGACGGAAGTGCCAGGCCGATGCCGATCAGGCGGCCACGCTGGGCAAGAGGCAATGCCCGCCGGATCGCGTTGGCGCCTTGCAGCGCCAGCGCACGCGCTTCATCGGGTGCGGGGAACAGGCACTCGTAACGCCGGCTCTTGAGCACGCCGCCGACGAAATTGACCAGCAGCACGTCGATCGAGCGGCGTCCAAGCTTGATCCCCAGCGAGTAGGCGCCACCGGGATCCAGATGCAGCAGGGTGGCGGGCTGTCCGCGCCGGCCCATGCGCCGGCCGGTGCTGGCGATCAGGCCCTGATGCTCGAGCGTGTGGACGATCTGGCCCACCGTGTTCTGGGTGAGGGTGAGATGACGGGCGAGGTCGGCCTTGGAGGCTTCGCCCAGCCGGCGCAGCACGGTCAGCAGGCGGCGCTCGTTGAACTGCCGCACCGCCGTCGAGTTGCCGCCCTGGATAGAGCCGCCCTGGGGTTTGCCGGCCTGGCGGACGGCCTCAGGCGGCTGCTGCTGCATGGTCATAGCGGACGCTTACTCGCCAGTCCCCGCGCCGGTCTTGGCGCCGGTCGTCCCCTTTGATGGCATCTCACCGGCGATACGCAAAGCCGCTTTTATTAACTCAGGATGAATTAGTTAACTTGACGCCGTTGCGGTCCCGTGGAATTTGTCTGACCAGTGACCATGTCGGTCGCGACGGTTCAGCATCTGGGCGGATTTTCGGTCCCAGACGGGACGGGTCAATCCCCATGGTGCTGGTTCCCTGCCTGGTGTTGCAGGACCGCCACGGACGGCAGGCCCAGCTTGATATAAAAAGACTTCAAGAAGCGTTTGGAGGAAGAAAATGTCGGGACCACACGGGGCCAACCCCCGCATCGGGCGGCGTACGCGGCGTTCATCGTCGCTCGTTGCCGGAACTATCCTGGCCCTCGCGTCGGGCTCGGCTCTTGCCCAGACGCCTGACACGGCCCAGGGCACCTACGCCAGCCAGAAGATCGACACCGCGCCGGGTGCCGATTATGGCGCCCCCGCGGTGCCGCAGCCCGAGGCCCTGGTGCCTCAGGTGAACGACCTTCTGCATCAGTACGGCACCGCCCTGCTGCTCAGCAACGTCAACGAGTTCGACGGCATCATCAGCGGACCCAGAAAGGGTGCGTCGAATGCCGGCCAGTATGGCCTGGAATGGGATCAGGACTGGAACACCCTCGCCGGCGTGAAGGGCTTCCAGACCCACGCCGTCGCAGTCGGACGCTACGGCATCCCGACGAGCCCGATGTTCGGCGACAACCTCAACCCGAGCCAGGAGATCTACGGCGCGGGCGGCAACGTCGTGATCCATCTGGTATTCTTCTATGGCGAGGAAACCGCGGCGCATGGTCGCGTGGCCTTCGCCTTCGGACGCTTTCCGTCGCAGAATGATTTCGACGCCAACCCGCTGAACTGCAACTTCCAGCAGAATTCCTTGTGCGGAAATCCCAAGGCGATCGGCGACAACGTCGCGAACTCATCCTACCCGGACGCCAACTGGGCCGTGCGGCTGCGCGTCCGCCCGGTCCCGGACGTCTATATCCAGTCTGGCATGTTCTTTACCCAGGACAACATCTACAGCGCGACGAACGGCTTCCGTTCCGGCTTCCACATCAATGCCGCGCATATCAACGGCGAGTTCTTCCCGATCGAGCTCGGCTACGAACCCGCCTTCGGGCCCGACAAGATGCCCGGCCACTACAAGATCGGCGCCTCCTACGACAACGATAATCATGCCAGCAACGAATATGACGTGAATGGCGGCCCGATCGCATTGACCGGCCTGGCGCCGCAGGAGCGCAAGGGCGGATCGCAGGCCTGGCTTTCGGCGGACCAGATGCTGGTGCGTCAGGGTCCCGGCGCCACCGACGGCATCATCGCGATGGGCAACTTCGTCCATAACGACCCTCGCTACTCGACCCGGGCGGAGGAATACGTCGTCAGCGGGATCGATCGCAGCTTCTGGAAGGCGCGCCCGTTCGACACCATCGGCGTGCTGTTCGCCTACACCTCGATTGCCGGCTCGCTTGGCAAGCGTGAGGCGCAGGAACAGGAAGTTGGCGGCACCGTCTATACCGGCAACGACGTTCCCTCGGGCATCCAGACCCACACGATGAACATCGAGTTGAACTACCAGATCCACGTGTTCCGCGGCGTCACCTTCGCGCCGGATTTCCAGTATTTCATCCGTCCCAACGCACAGAAGAACCTGCCGGACGCCGCCCTGCTCGGCTTCAAGAGCGTGATCGAGCTGTTCTGAACGACACGGCCGGGACGGATCTCGCGATCCGTCCCGGATCCTCTACCGGCCATGAAGAGTTTCTTCGGCAGGTCGGACAGCCAGGGAGCATGAACGATGTCGCAGGCGCTGGGCGCAAACGCGACGACCCCCAGGAAGGCGGCCAGCCGCAATGGCGTGACCCTGCCGTTGATCGCACCTTCGGTGGTGATCCTGCTGGCATGGTCGCTCATCCCGCTCGTGATGACGCTCTGGTACTCGTTCCAGCATTACAACCTGGTCGATCCGACCCAGACCGGCTTCGCCGGCATCGACAATTACCGCTACCTGCTGACCGATCCGGATTTCTGGACCTCGCTGATCAACACGGGCATCCTGGTCGGCGGCGTGCTGGTCATCACGGTCTGCGGCGGCACCCTGCTCGCCGTGCTGTACGACCAGGAGTTTCCCGGCCGCACCGTCGCCCGCCTGTTGGTCATCGCACCCTTCTTCGTCATGCCGACGGTTTCCGCCCTGATCTGGAAGAATTTGATGCTGCACCCGATCTATGGGGTGGTGTCGGCTCTGCTTCGGGGCCTCGGCCTGCCGGTGGTCGATTGGTTCTCGCAATGCCCCCTGCTGACCGTGGTCGGCATCGTCGCCTGGGAATGGCTCCCGTTCGCGGTGCTGATCCTGCTGACCGCGGTGCAGTCGCTCGACCATGAGCAGCGCGAGGCTGCCCGCATGGACGGTGCCGGACCGATCGCCAGCTTCTTCTACATCACGCTCCCGCATATGCGCCGTCCCATCGGCGTCGTGGTGATGATCGAGACGATCTTCCTGCTGACCATCTTCGCCGAGATCAGCGTGACCACCTCGGGCGGCCCGGGTGTCGCCACCACCAATCTTGCCTTCCTGATCTATGCCCGCGCGCTGCTGCAGTTCGATGTCGGCGGCGGGTCGGCCGGCGGCGTGATCGCCATCGTGCTGGCCAATATCGTCGCCTTCTTCCTGGTGCGTTCGATCGCCCGCAACCTCGAGGTGTAGGGATGCGTCAGAGTTTCACCACCAAGGCGCTGCTCACCTTCGTCGGCTGGGCGATCGCGGTCGTGATGTTCTTCCCGATTTTCTGGATGTTCATCACCGGCTTCAAGACCGAACTGGACGCCGTCTCCACACCCCCGCATCTGTTCTTCCACCCGACGCTGCAGAGCTATGTCGAGGTCCAGGAACGGGCCAATTATTTCCTGTTCGCGATGAACAGCGTGATCATTTCGGTCGGCGGCACCCTTCTGGCACTGCTGCTGGCGATCCCGGCGGCCTACGTGATGGCCTTCTTCCCGACCCATCGCACCCGCGGCACCCTGCTGTGGATGCTTTCGACCAAGATGCTGCCTCCGGTTGGCGTGCTGATCCCGATCTACCTGATCATGCGCAGCACCGGCCTGCTTGACAGCCGGATCGGCCTGATCCTGGTCTATATGCTGATGAACCTGCCGATCGTGGTCTGGATGCTGTTCACCTTCTTCAAGGAGGTGCCGCGCGAGATACTCGAAGCCGGGCGCATGGACGGCGCCGGCCGCCTCGGCGAACTGCGCCACGTGCTCCTGCCGCTGTCCCTGCCGGGGGTCGCGTCCACCGGGCTGCTGTCGCTGATCCTTTGCTGGAACGAGGCCTTCTGGTCGCTCAACCTGACCTCGTCGAGGGCGGCGCCGCTGACCGCGTTCATTGCCTCATTCTCCTCTCCCGAAGGATTATTCTTCGGCAAGCTGTCCGCCGCCTCGACCCTTGCGGTGGCGCCCATCCTCATTTTCGGCTGGCTCAGCCAGAGGCAGCTTGTGCGTGGCCTCACCTTTGGCGCCGTGAAGTAACCAACAAGAACGCGGAGAAGCTGCAATGGTCACCCTGGCGCTGCAAGACGTACGCAAGACCTACGTCAATCACGAGGCCATCAAGGGCGTCAGCCTCGAGGTCGAGGACCGCGAGTTCGTGGTGTTCGTCGGGCCATCGGGTTGCGGCAAATCGACCCTGCTGCGCATGATCGCCGGGCTCGAGGAGATTTCCTCCGGCGACCTGCTGATCGACGGCAAGCGGGTGAACGATGTCGGCCCCGCACAGCGCGGGCTGGCCATGGTGTTCCAGTCCTATGCGCTCTACCCGCACATGACGGTCGCCGACAATATGGGCTTCGCGCTCAAGCTGGCCGGCGTGAAGCCCGAGGAGCGGCGCGCGAAGGTTGCCGAGGCCGCGCGTATCCTGCAACTCGAACCCTATCTCGACCGCAAGCCGGGCCAGCTTTCGGGCGGCCAGCGGCAGCGCGTGGCGATCGGGCGCTCGATCGTGCGCAATCCGAAGATCTTCCTGTTCGACGAGCCCTTGTCCAACCTCGACGCGGCGCTGCGCGGGCAGATGCGCATCGAACTGGCGCGCCTGCACGAGGACCTCAAGGCGACGATGATCTACGTCACCCATGACCAGGTCGAGGCGATGACGATGGCCGACAAGATCGTGGTCCTGCAGGCCGGGCAGATCGAGCAGGTCGGCTCGCCGCTCGATCTGTATCATCACCCGCGCAACGTGTTCGTCGCCGGCTTCATGGGCTCACCGCGGATGAACTTGCTGCCCGCGACGGTCACGTCGGCCAACGCGGCGGGCATCACCGTGGCGGGACCGGGCGGTCTCAGCGTGTCGGTTCCGGCCACGGCGGGAGGCCTGCGCGACGGGAGCAGCGTCACGCTGGGCATCCGTCCCGAGCATCTCCTGGTCGATCCGAACGGCGGCGTGCTGGGCCACGCGCTGATCGCCGAACGGCTGGGCGGGCTGACGCTTCTGCATGTCGAACTGCAGGACAAGACCATGATCGTGGTGCAGACCGACGGTGCGGACGCCACCCGCGTGCATCAGCAGGTGCGGCTGTCGATCTCGCCGGGCCGTTGCCACGTCTTTGGGCCGGACGGTATGGCTGCGGCACATCTGGAACGCCATCCGCTTACCGTCTAGCCCTGCCCCCGAGACGCCCGGACGGGGGAATGGAGGCGTGTTTTCAGGCGGTGCCCGCCAGCGTGACTTCCAGCACCGTCGCGCGGGACACGGCGTCAAAGGTGATCTCGGCCTCGCCGTCGGGCCATTCCGGCTGGCCGCAGCGTTCGCCGGGATGCCAGCCCTGCAGCCAGCTGGCAGCCAGCGGAATGGCGGTGTTGCGCAGTTCCATCCATAATGTCGCGCTGTGGACGAGCAGCCTTCGGCGGCGCCGGTCATCGGCAAACAACCCGCCGGTCCTGGCGGCGCCGGCAGGGCGCGACAGCAGGATCGCGCGCTCGGTGCCGGCGGGCAACAAGAAGAAATGCCGCT